>JAISAF010000428.1 GCA_031266855.1 Spirochaetales bacterium | reverse complement strand
CAGGATTTGCATAAGCAAATCCGAGGACTTGGAGCGGAAAGCCCGGTTTTTTTGCCTGCGCCCGCGCGGGCAAAAAAACGCGCCCATTAATTTCCGGCGTTTTACTGTAGGGCGCTTTGCTTTACGATTCCGGCAAGTTCCTTTGCCCGCGTTTTTACCAGCTCGTAGTCGGCGCTGCCGGGACAGCCGGAAAACTCGACCTGCTCAATAAAAGTCCAGTTAAACTTCGCCGTGATCTCGGCAAGGTCTTTCGCCGCGCCCCCGGACCAGCCGAAGGAGCCGAAGCGGAATACCTTCCGCCCGAAAATTTTTTTCCGTCCCAGCTCGTCAATTACATGAGCCATCGGCGGGAACATTTTGTATTCGTAGGTGGGCATGCCGAAAATCAGGCCGGTCGATTTCCAGGCCGCCGCGAGAATCCGCGAAATATCGTCGTGGGGAGTCTGGAACACATGGACGGGCACGGCGCTTTCCTTCAGGCCCTCGGTAGCGGCCTCGACGAGTTTTTCCGTATTGCCATACATGCTGCCCCACACAAGGGTAACTTCGGGTTCCGCCGGCCCTTTCGCGTAGGCCGCGTAGCGCAGATACCTGCTGATAATGGTCCGCGGATTTTCCTTCCAGAGAATGCCATGCGAGGGCGCGATAATATTGATTTCAAGCCCTTCGAGTTTCGCGATCGCTTTTTCGACAAATGAGGAGAAACCCGCCACAATGTTCGCGTAATAGCGCAGGGTTTCCTTTTCAAAAAAAGCGTGACCTTCCGCGGAAAGTTCGTCGTCAAAAAGCTCCGCGCCCACGCTGCCATACGAACCGAAAGCGTCGCAGCTAAAAAGAACGCCCGCCGAAGGCTCGTAGCTGAGCATTGTCTCCGGCCAGTGCACATTGGGCGCCTCCACGAAAACAAGTTTTTTTCCTGCGCCCAAATCAAGCGTATCGCCGGTTTTTACCGTGCGCACGCCATCCTCAATACCATAGAAGGACTTGACCAGCGCCGCGCCCTTGACCGTCGTCAGAATTTCCGCCCCCGGACACAGATCACGGAACATACCCAGCCAGCCCGTATGATCAGGCTCCAGATGATTAAGAATCAGGTAGTCGATTTTTTTTACATCAACAGATATAGAAGCAAGCTGGTCGCGAATCTTCATAGGAGCATCGTCCCAGTCCCGAATCAAATCCACCAAAGCCGTCTTTTCCCCCCGCACAATATACGCGTTCAGCGACACCCCATCAGGAATCGCCCACATCCCCTCAAAAAGATCCCCATTCGTTATATTCGCGCCGATACGGTAAATCCCGCCGGCAATTTCCCGCGCCCTCATAACCACTCCTTATGTATGACAAAAGCTATCATAAAATCTAATCGTTACAAACATAAATAACAAGCCGCCAGATTAATATATGGGCGCCTTTTTTTGCCCGCTTACGCGGGCAAAAAAACCGGGCTTTCCGCTGCAATCTTTTTTACCGCGAAGCGGTAAAAAAGGATTTTCGCTGCAATCCCTTGCGCAGCAGCAACGCAAAATTGCTTCGCAATTTTGCCGCCAGCCCCTTGCGCGCGCTCCAAGCGGCTGATCCATATCCTGAAACCAGAACAGTTATGCGCAATTTGTAAAACAAATTGCGCATAACTTTTTTATACCGGAACTGCGTTATGTGTAATTCCGTAACCCGGTTTCAGGTTGCCGCTTAGGGCTGCCATTTCAGGATAGGGCGGGATGGGCTGTCCCCGCTCATTTTCCATACAGTACTGAAATCCCAGCCGAGGGTTGTATATGTTGCCTGTAGCGCCAAATCGGAACTGGTTTTGTCCGCGCCGTCCTGTCCGCTGTCGCTGGAACTGCCGCTCATGGCGCTGTTGGCGATGTTATAACTCAGGGAAAAATTTGTAGACCCCGCAATGCGCTTAGCCGTACCGCTCCCCTCACAGGTAATGGACCCGGATCCGGACAGGGCCGCGCAATTGGTTATGCTGCCGGTGCCGCCCGACTCCGCGTAAGCGTTTCCCGCTATGCCCCCAGCGGCTTTATTGGAACTGGAACCGGCAACGCTGATGGTTCCCAACGCGTAACATCTGGCTATAGTGGTGTTTCCGACTTTGGGATTGGGGCGTCCCGCGATACCGCCAGCGCAGACTTCAATGGAACCCGCTGTCCCTCCGTCAGCGGAAATATCTCCGGTAGAGTAACAATCCGTAATTTCAGCAGAATTCGATATGCCTCCCGCTATACCGCCAGCTCTGACTGGTCTGCTGGCTGACGCGAGATTTCCAGCGCTTACCGTTCCAGTGGAGTAACTTCTTCGTATCACGGCAGCCGTACTGCCGTCGTCACTGCCCTCAAGCTGTCCGACAAGCCCGCCAGCACTTACTCTTTCAATACTGGCGGCTGTGGATTCAGAGCTTACATTGCCGGTAACAGAACAGCTTTCGATGATTCCCGCCCCATAGTGACCAACCAAGCCCCCCGCATTACTGCCTCCGTACATGGTCGCCTTTACATTGCCGCTTACTAAACTGTTTCTAATCGCCCCTCCCCCAAAGGAAGAGCCTGCCAATCCGCCTATACCATTATCAAATCCACCAGAACCTTCCACATCCCTGAGTACAAAACAGTTCGTGATAGTTTTGTTTTCATACAAGTATCCCGCCACCCCTCCGATACAGGAAGGTATAGTATTGCCTAAACTGGCGTAGATCTTTATATCAACAGTGCAGTCTGCCACGGAGCTTTCCCTCATCAGGCCCGCAATGCCGCCCAGATAGATTATATCATCCCCGGATGCTGCATTCACACTCAGTACCCCGCCGGAGATATTTATGTCTGTAAACGTCGTGTTTACGGCATAAGCCGCGATAATTCCGATAAGCTGGAACCGCCGCGCCACTGAGGGAGTTATTACGAATGAGGAACC
>JAISAF010000405.1 GCA_031266855.1 Spirochaetales bacterium | reverse complement strand
AAACTGGATTTCCACTCCACCCCCGCGCGCGCCCACCCGCCCCTAACTGTCCCCAACAAAGCGGGGTGCGGATTTTGGCCGGCCAAAAATCCGCGCTTCCCCCTCCCGCAAAATCGCTTTCGCGATTTTGCGGATGTTTTCTTTATGCGGAACGGCAGCGGTAAGAGCCTGTTTAATATCTTGAAAAACCACGAGGTTCGCGCCAGGGATTCCGGAGGCGCGGATAGCGCCCACGATAATAAGTTTCCTATTGGAAACACCCCCGAATGGGGGATGATTGTAACGGAAATCCTTTTTTACCGTTTCGCGGTAAAAAAGATTGAAGCGGCATTAAACCCCAAAAGGTGCCAGGTACGTTTTTACGTTTCACGGAATAGTGGAACATTTTAGAATATACTATCAAAAAACGTGCCTGGCACTTTTTAAAGTTGCCGCCGCGCGAGGGGGCTGGTGGCAAAATTGCGTATGCAATTTTGCTGCTCGCCCATGCGTCCTGGCTGGCCGCGAATTTGCGTTCTGCAAATTCGCTCGCTGCGCGGCGCCAGGGATTGGAGCGGAAAGCCCACAGGAAGCGCATTGGCGCTTCCGAGGACTTGGAGCGGAAAGCCCGGTTTTTGGCGTGAAGCGCCAAAAAGGCGCCCAAATTTTGAACAGGCTCTAAGAACTACTGTTTATCCTGATGACGCCGCTTGACAAATGATATAAAGAGTCATAATATACAACTCTATGAGTCACGCCGCCGCATACGATGAAGAGACACATACCCGGCCTATGACTGAGCAGGAAAAACTGGACATCCTGTGCGCCAGGTTTATGAGGCTGGATGAACCGCGAAAGGATTACATACGGGATTTGACCCGGAAACTTATGGACATTCCCCGCCCATTTGGTTTTGCCGCGTCCGGCGGCTCCGCGCCATCTGTCCGGCCTGTAGCCGTACCGGGAGCGGGAGATATGGACGCGGAAGTATAGTTGTATGGGAAATCTACAGGTAAATACAGGAGGAAAGAAAGAGAAACAGCCAGCCGTACAGGCCGGGTCGTTTCCAGAGTAACCAGCATGAAAAACAAGCACTATTCCCTAAACCCGCGCGCTCTTGTTACGGGCGGCGCCGGATTCCTGGGCAGCCACCTGTGCGAGCGTTTAATTAAAGAAGAATTTGATGTTATTTGCCTGGATAATTTTTTTACCGGGCAAAAACGTAACATCGCCCACCTCATCGGCAGCCCTTACTTTGATCTGATCCGCCATGACGTTACTTTTCCCTATTATGCCGAAATCGATCAAATCTACAATTTCGCCTGTCCGGCAAGCCCGCCGCATTATCAGTATGATCCGGTACAGACTACGAAAACCAGCGTACACGGCGCTATCAATATGCTTGGCCTGGCAAAACGTACCAGGGCCCGTATTTTACAGGCTTCAACAAGCGAGGTATACGGCGACCCTTCTGTACACCCCCAGGTGGAATCCTATTGGGGCAATGTGAATTCCATCGGTATCCGCTCGTGCTATGACGAAGGCAAGCGGTGCGCCGAAACACTTTTTTTTGACTACTACCGGCAAAACCGGGTAGAGATCAAGGTTGTGCGTATATTCAATACCTATGGCCCGCGGATGCATCCCAATGACGGCCGGGTTGTGAGCAATTTTATTATGCAGGCCCTGCGGGGCGATGATATAACGATATACGGCGACGGAAGGCAGACCCGGTCGTTTTGTTATGTTGACGATCTTATCGATGCCATCTTTCTGATGATGCACTCGCACGCTGCTTTTACCGGGCCGGTAAATATCGGTAATCCGGGGGAGTTTTCGATGCTGGAACTTGCCGAAAAGATTCTTTCCCTGACAGGGGGTTCGTCAAAAATCGTATTTCACCCCCTGCCGCAGGACGATCCCAGACAGCGGCGGCCCGATATAGCTCTTGCGGAATCCGAACTGAACTGGACTCCCAGGGTAACTCTGGACGAGGGCCTTCGTGAAACCATTGCGTATTTCAGGAGATTAAGTCAATGAACGGAGAACGGTGCGAACCAGTGAGCGCGGGCCTCAAAAAACGGAACCGGATAATATGGTACGGCATTCTTCTTGTCTCGCTTCTGGGGCTGGGGGGATGTACCGCATTGCTATTTCCTCAAGTTAGGGAAATGTTTATTGAAATGACGCAGCGCTATGTTTTTAGCCAAAAACTTAAACCGCACCATATCGTTGAGGCGCGGGAAATTCTTGAAATTGTTGCTGCGGGCGGCATTTTTTTTATTGTCATTTTTGATTTCCTGGCGCTGACAGGGCCGGGAAAATTCCTCCTTACTAAGGCGGGTTTTATAGATATACATAAAGCGCAGTTACTGGATATGGGAAAATCTTTCCTGCAAAATAGAATTTTTAACAGGCCCTTTGATCTTTTTGTTTTTTTTACCGGCTTTTTTGTTCTCATGGTGTGCGTATCCCGGGCCGCAAATACCGGCATTACCTATGATGAAGCATCCACGTATTTTGATCTCGTTTATCCCGGTATCCTGGAAGCGCTTATGCGCAGTCAATACCTGAATAATCATATTCTTAATTCGTTATTGATTCGTTTTGTTTGCTTTATAACGCAGACAAAGTTTAATGAATTCTTTATCCGGCTGCCTAGTATCCTTTCATACTGCGTTTATATTATTTTTGCGTATCGCATAGCAAGGAAATCGAATTTCCAGTATTTTATTTTCATTTTATTTATTGCGAATTATTACCTCAATGAATTTTTTGGTCTTGCCCGTGGTTACGGAATGGCCGCGGCGTGTATACTTGCCGCACTCTATTATTTTGAAAACTGGAAAAAGAACACGGATAACGCCTTCTTTTTCCATTGCTTTATGATTTGGTGTTCCCTTGCGGCACTCGCAAACGGAATCGCCCTTTATACTATCTTTAGCGTGTTGGTAATAATTACTTTCAAATATCGCAGAAATATAGTAAAGTTGTCGAATTCTATTTACCTTTTTATTTTTTTGATGGTTGCCTTATTTGTTATTCTCATGAGCAGGCCGGGGAAGTCGCTGGCGTCGGCTGACAGTTTCTATGTAAGTATTATTTCCGCTGTTTTTGGCTCATTTGCTCAATCGCCATACCTGATGTTCGCGGGCTTTGCCGCGTTTATAGGCGCGCTGATATACGGTTTGGTAAAAACAAAGTATAAAAATGACTATGGACTGATATATATTATTTTTATCTCTATTTGCTTTATCAGTAATGTCATTTTTCGCCGGGGGTATCCTAACTCACGGGAAATGATTCCTTTTTATCCGGTTATGGTTTTTGTCGTAGCCGATGCCCTGAAATACATGAAATCCGGGATACTACCCAAATTCCTGTTTACTTCGATAAGCGCCGTATTATGCGTGCAGTTCATGCTACAGATTAACATCGAAAGTATAAAAAGCTGGGGTGATGATTACAAAATTCGTAATGAAATACTTGTTTACGCGCTTACAAACGATATTGCGGGAAGCGGTAAAGTTGAATTCCAAAAATTTATTGATAGTTACCATAATCCGGTTGCCAGATTTTATGCGCAGAAACTTGACCTGGCCATAAATGAATAGTTTCGGAAACGGTTTTTCTATAAAAACGGCGGAATTTGCCGCCATAGTGCGGCAAATTCCATAGACTTGTGAGGAAACCGGAAAGCTTATCGGACAAGCCTGATAACGTGCAAGGAGGACTTTCTGTTGTATACTCTGTCCCTGATTATTCCCTGCTACAACGAAGAGCGGACAATAGCGGACTGCCTGTCACGGGTACGGCGCATAACCGAAGGCCGGATGTTCAGGCTGGAAATTATTGTGGTGGATGACGCCTCAACCGACGGCAGCCTGGCGGTTCTTGAAAAAATCGCTTCCGGGGTTCCTGAAATCCGTGTGCTGAAACATGAAAAGAATCTCGGTAAGGGAGCCGCGCTGCGCACGGGCCTTCTGCACGCGGGAGGCGACTATATAGGCATCCAGGACGCCGATTCGGAATATGACCCCGGGGAATATATCACACTGCTGGAGCCTCTTCTTGACGGCAGGGCGGATGTTGTTTTCGGTTCCCGCTACCTCAAACCGGATACGCGCCGGGTACTGTATTTCTGGCATACATGGATGAACAGAAAGCTTACAGTTATTTCAAATATGTTTACAAACCTTGATATCAGCGATATGGAAACCTGCTATAAATTATTCCGCCGCGAAGTAATTCAGCGCATCGCCCCGGAACTGAAGGAGGAGCGTTTCGGTTTTGAACCGGAAGTTACCGCGAGAATCGCCCGGGGCAATTACCGGGTGTATGAATGCGCCATTTCGTATAACCCCCGTTCATATAAGGAGGGGAAGAAGATCGGCTGGAAAGACGGGTTTCATGCGCTGTACTGTATCCTGCACTACAGCGCCCATAGCGCGCCGCTTCCCGTGCAGATTCTTTTGTACCTGTTTATCGGGTTTGCCTCCATGATGGTCAACCTGATGTGCTTTTACGGCGCGCTGCGCGCGGGTGTCCCGGTTATGTATGCTATAGGCGGCGCCTTTGTTATTGCCGCGCTGTGTAATTATATACTCTGCATTCTTATACTGTTTCAGCATAAGGCGCGCTGGAACACGGCGGGCGAAATATTTTTATACATAGTGTGCGTTGCCTTTATGGGGGGCATTGATTACGGGCTTACGCGCGGATTTCTTGTTTTAGCGTGGAATCCCGTGCGGGCAAAGTTCTGGGCCTCGGTACTGGGCTTTATCGGGAATTTTCTGGTACGGCGGCTCCTGGTATTTCCGGGAAAAAAGCGCGGGGGGATAAATATTCCGCGGTGAGTTTTTTTGAGTTCCGGGATATGATTTGGGCGCATTTTTGACGCAAAGCGCCAAAAACCGGGCTTTCCGCTCCAAGTCCTCGGATTTGCCAATGCAAATCCTGCGGGCTTTCCGCTGCAATCCCTTGCGCCCCACGGGCTGACACCGTTCATAGCGGTACACGTACCGCTATGAACGGCCTTAAACCCCCGTTCGGCGTAGGCTCTGCCTACGCCGTGTTAGCTGCAAGCGTCCACGCTTGCAACTTTGGAACCAGCCCGCGGAATTGCGTATGCAATTCCGCGGGCACATAATTGCCATTGGCAATTACCTGCAATAACCATGCGGTCGCAATTTTGAGTGGCAGCTCAGAACCAGGCCAGAAAATTGCCTTTTGCAATTTCCTGGGTGCATAATTGCCCACGGCAATTATGCGCTGCAACCCGGCGGTCGCAATTTTGTTCTGACAAAATTGCGGGGTTTGCCACCAAGCGCAGCGCGTAGCGCTGTGCACGTCTTTATCCCCAACCGGCTGCCGGGCGGCAGCGCAAAATCGCTTCGCGATTTTGCCACCAGTCAGGACGCATGGGCGAGCAGAAAAATTTCGTATGCAATTTTTCGACCAGCCCCGGAAAGCCCGGCGGTTATACGGCAATGAGGTTTGCGGGCGCCGGGCCTCGTTACCTGAAATGAAAAAGGCGCCACCTTTTGATCGGGGAAATTAAATGCTTTTGTCCTGGCCGTTATACAAAAATCCTTGAAACCTGTTTCAATAAATGCTAAGGTGCCTGTGTATGAGCAGGTCTTCCATACAGCCAGGAATTGTCATCGCGTTCATTGCTCTACTGTGCTGCTGTGCGGGAACGCCGCGGGTGAGGCAGGATCCGCGTGGCGGAAACGAAGATGATAGCGTGTATATCGTGGGAAGGGTGGCGTATAACGACGCGGAGGAAGATGCCTCCGGGATTCACCTCTCGGTTAAAAATCTTAATACAAACAGAATCTATACTTTCCGGTCAATTGCGAATGGTTTGTTTTATACAAGTATAGCTCCGGCGGGTTTCTACCAGATTATGGAAATCTCCGCGCGGCGTTTCATGAAACCCATACCCGGTATGTGCGTATTCGAAGTAATTCCCGGACGGGCGAATAATATCGGACTTATCCGGCTGATGGTTGACGCGGAAAATGGGCCGGCCATTGAGTTTGTGGAAGAATACGGGAAAGTGGAAGAGGAATTTTCCCGGCAGGTCAGGCCGCTGGCGTGGAATGAGTGGATACGGGAAAAAATATATACAGGAGAGGCTGTTCCTATTCGGGAATTTGCGCGGAACACGCAAACATCCGAAGAATCAGAAGAATCCGAAGACCCGGAAGAGGGAGGTTTTGAATTTTTCATTCTTGCGAACTTTACAAGTTATACAGTGCCCTTTTCGGGTACAACTACAGGGCTTGGAATCGCCTACACGCATACAATCTTTCCTGGTTTTCTTGCTCCGGGATTCAGCGGTTCCGCGGCCATTCATCCTAAAAGTTTTGCAAAATTTATAGGAGCGGTGATTGCCATCGCTTCTATATTCAGCGATGATGATGAGGCGAAAGACAGCGGCTTATGGGACGATGATGACGACGACACTGATGATGATGAGGAGGAAGGGGAGGACTACCCCTGGCGGACTGATTTTACCTTAAAGGTCTTTAATGAATTCAGGTTTAATAAAATCAGTCTGCGGCCTTTTTTTGGCAGGATGTTTCTTGCGTATAGTTATGAGGAATTGGATGCCTCCGCCGCAAACTGGATAAGCGGCGCGGAAGTTATTTATCAGACAGACTGGGGAGTAGGGCTGGGTATGGAGTTTGCCTATATAATTCCCGGCAGTTCTTCTCATGAAACCGACGGGACTGGAATCCGCTGTTCGGTAACACTGCGCTTCTAATAACCCTTATAAGCTGATTTTCAATGCTGCTTACCGCTTACAACAGAGAAGCGGTTTTCAATAAGAGCTGTTCGGAAACCCCGCAGCTTCGGGAACGGTTTCTATATAAAAACGGCGGGATTTGCCGCCATTTTGCGGGAAATTCCATAGACCCGCCGGAAGGTTATCGAACAAGTCTGATTATTTATCCTTATATTTTTCTATAAATTCCTGTATGTTTTCCGCTTCCTTTTCCATTGGCGAAGAACTAAGCGGCGTTTTGTTCACTATCTCTCTTAAAACATTTGAATAAATAGCTTCATCGTTTGGATCAATACTATTTATAAAAAATCCTTTGTCCACTTCTAAACCATCGCTTTCCCCAATCATAAGAAAATCACCGGCATATTCTTTTATTTTAAATTGTTCATTTCTTCTAATCAACCTTGAAAAACTGTCAAGCCATATCTTATGGTATTTGAAGTCTTTATCAAGCTTAACAGTATCGCTGCTTTTATTGATTGTAACTATATATGAATAATCTTTAAGAGCGGCTTCCAGCCACGAAAGATATAGTTTAGGAAAAGTAACATTGAGTTCTTCCTGTAATTTTTGAATTTCTATTTTGTTTTTTTCAAAGTCCGTGTTCTTGAATCTTTCGGTTAAAACCCGTTTTGTCCCCTGCGGATCAATGTCCCTTAAGCTTTCCAAATATGTCAACAATTTATCGGGCTGTTCTTTCAGAAAATGAAATTCAATCAGATGATACAATATTTCATCTTTTTTATAACTTTTGCCTTTTATGGCGCCGCGGTGATATTCCATAACTTTTATCG
>JAISAF010000371.1 GCA_031266855.1 Spirochaetales bacterium | reverse complement strand
AGACCTATCCCCTTGCGCGCCCAAGGGCTTCCCGGATATTGAACAGGCTCTTAAAGATAAAGGGATAAAAACGTCTTTGAGTCTGCATTCTCTTATCCGGTCCAGTTGTTTGGGTCATGATTGTCGGACTTTTCATGGCAAACTTTATGTTGCTTGTAGCTAATACATTATTAATACCATTTTTTGTGAGAATAATTGAAATTCGGCAGAAACACTTAAAACCTATTGTGTGTTCGACAGTTATGATCGGTATTTTCGGAATTACTTATGGGACTACGTCAATGTTTTATTGTATTATTTTTGGCATTCTTGGGTATGTATTTAAGAAACTGAAGTATCCTCCCGGACCATTTCTTTTGTCCTTGGTACTATTTGAGAAACTCGAAGTCAATTGCAGGCAAGCGTTGACTATCTCCGGAGGGGACTTCAGTATCTTCATTAGAGGACCACTAAGTATTACCTTTATAGTTTTGTCCATTTTGGCTTTTGGCTATCCAGTGGTAAAAGACAAGATTGCTTCAAAGAGAAATGCTCTTGCGAACACAATGGGGCGTCGATTCTCCAGAAAAGACTCTTGATGTTGAATAAATAAATATCACAAATATGAGTCCCCCTGCGGGCAGCGGGGGATCGTTTTACCATCTGATTGGTATAACCTCTTGTTTTCAAGTGGAGATCTTTTCTTTTCCTGACAGATCTTCCTGTATATCAGGAAATTCCAAAACGTAAGGGTCTTTAATAAAATTATTGGCATTTGCTAACCGTTCACGGCCCTATTGCAAAAAACTTGAGAAACATGGTAAAAACAAAATGTGGAAGGGAAAAAATTCGTGTGATTTTTACGGGGCGTACCGGAAGTTTCGGCGAGTGACGGGGGCGTTGTTACATTTTTGTTGGGCGCATTTGATACGGGAAGTGTTGTTTTTGTTGAAGCCGGACGAATACTGCCCGGTGGAAAAATAGGCATATTGCGAATAAAGCGCAATTGAAAAGACTGGTATGAGAGTCTGTTTAAAATCTGGAAAAGCCTTGGGCGCGCAAGGGATTGGAGGGATGCGAAGCAGCCCCGGCGCGGAGCGCTGGGGCCGGAGCGATAGCGGAGTCCCGCAAAGCCCGGTTTTTTTCGGTCTGGGAATTTGCTCCGCAAATTCCCTGACCGAAAAAAATGCGCCATTCCTGATCGAAAAAGAATAAATGCAGAGAACCTGGGCTAAGGGCTTTTGCTGGCTAGCTTTTTATTAGGAGGATATCGTATGAAGACAATCGGTTTTATCGGCCTCGGAAATATGGGGCTGCCTATGGCGCTGAATTTGCGCAAGGCGGGGTTTCCGCTGCTTGTCCGATCAAGCAAACCGGAAAGCGCGAAACAGATTGAGGCGGCGGGAGGTAAAAGTGTTTCCTCGTTCGCGGAACTGGCAAAGCAGGCCGATATAATTATTACCATGGTGCCAGCCGACAGGGAAATACTTGAGATCTATACGGGGGACGGCGGGCTTATCGATAACATGAAAGACGGCTCGGCGTGCATTGATATGACAACGGCGAAAGGTTCCACAAAGCAGGCCGTCGCGGACCATATTAAACGAAAAGGGAGAAAAATCCACGTTGTCGACGCGCCGGTTTCCGGCGGGATAGCGGGCGCGAAAGCGGGAACGCTTACCATAATGGTTGGCTGTGAAAAATCCGCGTTTGATGAATATCTGCCGGTTTTCCAGGCAATGGGAAAGAAAATCGTCCACACCGGAAACATTGGCAGCGCCTCGAACATCAAAATGATTAACCAGATACTTAACGCCGGAAACTCCGCGATACTCTGCGAGGCGCTGTGCGTGGCAAAGAAACTTGGCATAAATCCCGACATCATGTACGACATTATTGGTAGTTCAAGCGGTGCCAGTTCCGTTTTCAAAAATTACGTGCCGCGTATTATGAAAGACGATTACGTTCCGCCGGTCTTCAGGCTTGATTTAATGAAAAAAGATGTCAGCCTTTTTATTGAAAGCGCGCGGCAGCACAACGCTTTTACGCCCATGTCGGAATTTGTATATCAGGTATTCAAGGCCGCATCCAATCAGGGGCACGGCGAGAAGGACACAACGTATATCTTTAAATGGTTTGAACAAAGCCAGCGGCAATAATCTCTTTCCGCGCGGAAAACCGGAAGGTTAAAACACGAGGTTACAACAAAAGATTAAAATAAAAGACCAATAAAAAACTTAAAAACTATGGAGGATTATCATGGCAGTTGATTATGTAAATATGACACCCAAAGAAGCACGGGGACTTATCCGCGAAGGAAAGTACACAAAACAAACATCAGGAATGTGCGCGGGCTACGCGCAGGCAAACCTGGCCGTTCTTCCCGCCGAGTACGCCTACGACTTTCTGCTGTTTACCCAAAGAAACCCCAAGTCCTGCCCCGTACTGGAAGTCAGCGACAAAGGAAGCAGACTCTTAAAGTTCATCGCCCCGGAAGCCGACATCGCGAAGGACATCCCCAAATACCGCATCTATAAAAACGGCGTCCCCGACAACGAATATACAGACGTTGCCCAGTACTGGCGCGAGGACTTCGTCAGCTTTCTCATCGGATGCAGCTTTTCCTTTGAATCGGAACTTCTGGCCTCCGACGTTCCCGTGCGCCACATCGAAGAAGACCGCAACGTCCCCATGTACATCACCTCCATCGAGTGCGTACCCGCCGGCATCTTCCACGGCAGAATGGTCGTCAGCATGCGCCCCATGCCCCACGATCAAGTCATCCGCGCCGTCAACGTAACCGCCACCATGCCCCGCGTCCACGGCTGCCCCGTACACATAGGCGACCCCTCGATCATCGGCATCAGCGACATCAGCAAACCCGACTTCGGCGACAGCGTAACCATACATCCCGGCGAAGTCCCCGTCTTCTGGGCCTGCGGCGTAACCCCCCAGTCAGTCATCATGAGCGTCAAACCCCGAATCGCCATCACCCACGCACCCGGCCACATGCTCATTACCGACGTAAAAAACACCCTCCTCAAATATTAAAGAGAAATTAGAATTCAGCCGGAAGAAGTCCGGGCGCATTTTTTTGAGCGCGCGAAAGCGCGCCCAAAAAAACCGGGCTTTCCGCTCCAAGTCCTCGGAATTGCCCATGCAATTCCTGTGGGCTTTCCACTACAATCCCTTGCGCGCGCCCAGCGACAGCGCCAGGGAATTGCCACTGGCAATTCCCTGCGTATAACATGCGGCTAACATAAAACCGTAAAAGCGCCTGGAAACCACGCAACGGAATTAATTGCCTTCGGCAATTAATTCCGTTGCGTATAACCCCGTACTGGCAATTTTACTCCAGCAAAATTGCCAGTACGGATTGCGCATAACCGGATTTCCGTTAGCGGAAATCCGGAGCCGCCCGTATGCGGTTTTTTGCTGTGCAAAAAACCGCATGGGTTTACCGCCCCGCGCGGCAGCCGGGAAGGCTGCCTCTGAAATTGCCACTGGCAATTTCAGAGGCACATAATTGCCAGCGGCAATTATGTGCAATAACCCCGCGCCCCCGGCGGGGCAACCCTCACGGAATTGCCACGTGGAAATTCCGTGGCCCGGTTATCGGCGGCGGTCTGCCTGCGGCTGACCGCCGCGCCGGGGCCGTCACCCCCCGCGATTTT
>JAISAF010000349.1 GCA_031266855.1 Spirochaetales bacterium | reverse complement strand
GCTACGGGGATCGCCGCGGCTATCAGCCTGTCGCGGAAAGTCCTTGGCGGCGCGGAGGCGGAACGGAGCGATTATTTTGGTTTTCTCAAATCGGGTGGTTCCCGCTTTCCGCTTGAATCGCTGCGCCGCGCGGGTGTGGATATGGCCCGGCCCGAAGCGCTGGAAGACGCGGCGGCGCTTTTCTCTTCGCTGGTTGACGGGTTTGAAAAGTTTTTCGCGTAGAAAAGGCGTAGAGACCGTTCAAAAAATCATTCGGAATTGGGGCGCATTTTTGGCGCAAAGCGCCAAAAACCGGGCTTTCCGCTCCAAGTCCTCGGATTTGCCAATGCAAATCCTGCGGGCTTTCCGCTGCAATCCCTTGCGCAGCGGCAGCTTGAGAATTCGGAGGAAATAGAGCTGTTCAGAAACCTCAGTTTCTGAATAGCTTAGGGAACGGTTTCAATATAAAAACAGCCGGATTTGCCGCCATTTTGCGGCAAATCCGCCAGACTTTGTGAGAGAACCGGAAGGTTATCGAACAAGTCTAATGATTATACTGTACCGCAAATGAAAATTTACCGCTAAGTCGAAAATTGGCAAGGGCGAAGACGGGCAAGGGCGAGGATGGGCGAGGGCGAGGAAGCAAAACAAGGAAAGAAGGAAGGGGAAAAAGGGTGATAGCCACAAAATTTCTATCTTTCTTTTTAACAGGAAGGAATAACAAAACCGGCCCAGGTTCCAGAGTAAGTTGCATGAAAACTTCTTAGACTTCGCGGTTAAAAAATTCTGTGGCGGGAACAGGTACAGGAAGGAGTTTGTATATTCATGGCGACTATAGAAGACGGAATTCTTGAGGACGGAACTCTTATTGAATGGGATGAAAAATATTCAGTCGGAATAGAACGTATTGATACGCAGCACAGGAAACTTGTTGATTTGACAAATACGCTGTATCGGGGCTGTCTTACCGGAGAAGAGGCCGCGCGGCAGTATTTTATGAAAACCATACAAGGCACGGTTGACTATGTAAAATACCATTTCGCGGACGAGGAAAAACTTATGGAGTATTTTAAGTATCCTGATATATCGAATCACAAAAGCCAGCATTCGGGCTTTGTGATGAAAATTCTTGAAGATGTCAGGAATTTCCAGTCCGGCAAAAAATTTGTACCGAACACCTTTGTACGGTACTTAAAAGACTGGATACTGTCCCATATCGCCTTTATGGATAAGCAGTACGCGCAATACATTCTGAAATCACATCCACAGAAAGGGAAGCTCTAAAAACTCCGGGGCGCCGGCGGTTATTTTCATGCGGGGCGCAACGCGCCCGGCGCCCCGGGAGTAAAACAGCAATTTAGTAAAGGGAAAACAAGTTAATGGTTAATGACATAAATCAAAAATATTATTCATTTTTTATACATTTCAATCCTTTTTTAAGAAGTACCGCCTGGGATAAAACCGCCGAACGCGCTCAAAAATATTATACCAGTTTTCTTAACGAAGATGATTATGGCGATCTAATTTCAATGACATTCAATTTCTTTATAGAAGAAAAAGCCGATATTGATAAACAAAATGATTATGTTTCAGTTTCGACGTATATGGGAATACCGCCAGGCGCCCGCTTAAATGTACATATTGATTATGAATACTTTATCAATAGCCCGGATGAAATAAAATATAAAACAGCGGTTAATGGCATATTATTCTTGTTAAACTACTGGAAAGACAACTATAAAATACCGAAAAATAATGAACTGGAAAAGCTGATTATTAATTATCAAAACAGGCTACAAGCCGATAATCTGTTTGACGGAAATTTAAAAAATACATTTATAAAAATAAATAATCCATTCCGGTTTAATTTTATGAAACATTTTTTCTATGGAATAAAAGAAAAGGAAATATTGTTTGATACAAATGACATAGAAAAATATTTAAATAATAATCTATATAAAAATAATTTCGGGGAATCAATTAACAAATTGTTTTTCTCGTATGATATTTTTGATTTTGAGAATCAGGGCCATAAACAATATATAGACAATGAGAAGAAATATAGCTATGGGAAGAATAAAGATTTATGTATTATGGAGCAGTATAACAGCCGGTTTTTTAAGGACAAAACAAAATATGAACAAATAAAATATCTGCATACCGGAATGATGGAAGCAATAGAAAGAATTAAAGATATGAAAAGGAAACCGAAAGATTTTAACGTTGAAGGCTTTTATGAAACGCTGGATAAACTGATGAACGGCTATGAAAACAGCATAAAATAGGGTGTACTACACATAACAAGGAAATTTTTACCGCAAAGTCGAAAAAGTCGAAGAATTTTTTGCTCTTTAGGTCTTTCTCCGGCTTCGCGGTAAATTAGACCTGTTCGATAACCTTCCGGCTCTCTCGCAAGCCGTTCCGGCTGTTTACGGCGTTTTGGCCGCTCGAATAAGCAAATGCGTAGCATTTGCGGGGCGGACCAAATGTGCCGGAGCAACGGTGTGGGAATGGAGCGCAGCGGAATGACCTGGCCGTTGCGGAGGCTGAGCCGCCGTAAGGCGGCGAAGCGTAAACAGGCTTATTATGTGCAGCGGGGGGGGTACTCCATTATTTTAGTATATTATTTTTTAAGCAAATTTCAAACAGATATTTTAGATTTTACTTCAATCATTTTTTTGGAGAATTGATTAATTGGTAAAAGTCCGCTTTGGTGTTTTTGATAGATTTCCGAAGTTGGCACGACATTTATAAAACCTACAATTTCAGCGAAGCCATATTCGCCTATGGCTGTTTCGGCAATCCTGATCATTGACGATTTAAAACCATTATCATCAATAAATTTATCGTCTGTTACATAAAACATTGATTCAAGAAAATATCAGTTGTCTCCTTTTAAATTCTCCGAAAAACTGAAAAAAATATCGTTTGTTGTTATTTCGTAATCATCTTTTTTATAATAAAATTCATCAATGCTTTTAACTTGAATAAATGAAATAATTTTTCCGGTTTTCAATTTCGGGTGAATCTTTTACAAGTTTTTTCCACAGAAGGAAATGTATTTATATTTCCTTCTGCCGTAATTATGAGTTCGAAAGGATTTTGACTGCCCATTCTAAACCGAAGCTTTTCATTACACTTATGCAAATTTTTTCAAAAAGATTCATTGCATTATCAATGTCTTCTCGATCTATATTTTTCACATTTGAGAGAATATTTTCTAATAATTGTTTGTTTTCTACAAACCAATTCCAAACTGTTCTTCCATTCATATTATTAGTACATTGTAATGGTTCTTTAACGTCTTTTTGAATAATTTTTTATGCATGTTTTTTATACATTTTATACTCATAACCATTTTAGCCGGCATGCGCATAACTCACCATATATGTAGACAACTTCGCATATATGCCACGGTATGTCCCCAGCACGCAAAAATGCCTTTTCAGCATTACCCCTTACGATATACCCCTGCTGCCAGCCCGTCAATCCTCATGCCGCCGGGATCCGGCCCGGAAAGGCGGCAGGTTCCCCGCCCGGTCATTTCCCCCCTAGGGCGTCCGCTCCCGGCGGCGCGTAAGCGCCCACTACAATCCATACCTATCACGCCCAAATAAATGCACGCGCATAGCGTGTGATTTTACCAGCAACACGGGCGAGAGGCTCAAAAAAGGTTGTACCGTGTATAAAGGTCGAAGAGCCGATAACAGGCCGTCTTCGGGTACATTTCTGCTGCAATCCCTGGCGCAAGCGGCGGCTCAGAATAAGGCCCTGGAATTGCCAAAGGCAATTATGCGCACAGAACCCGGCGGTCGCAATTGTGGAACAATTGCGTGATGTGCCACCAAGTTTTTTGCGGTCCGCCGCAAAAAAAACACGTCTCTATCACCTACCGGCTACCGCCACCACGCTCACAACAAACTGTTACGCTTGCAGGTCTGCCACCATGCACAGCGCGTAACGCGCTGTGCACGTATTTATCGCCAGCCGGCTGCCGCCACCACGGGCTTTTCGCGCTTCGCGCGGCTGATAGACAATCATATTGCCCATCATGCTGATAAAAAATCAGAATTTTTACCGCAAAGCCGGAAAAGTTAAAGAAATAAGAAGCATTGTAGCTTTCCTTCTTAGACTTCGCGGTAAATCTCTAAAAGCAATGCTTTGTTAGGCGCTATGCGCGCGCGAGGGATTGTAGCGGAAAGCCCACAGGATTTGCATTGGCAAATCCGAGGACTTGGAGCGGAAAGCCCGGTTTTTTTGCCCAGCCCCTGCGGGCAAAAAAACGCGCCCTGTGAAATGCGCCTAACACTTTTTTAGGCTGTGGCTTCTTCCCCGCGCGCCATGAGGAGTTTGCCGGTGCGTACCATTTCCATGATGCCGAAGGGTTCGAAGACTTTGTTGGCTGTGTCGAGTTTTTCTGTTTTGCCGGAGATTTGGAAGGTGACGCTTTTGTCGGAGAGGTCTACGACGTCGCAGGAAAAGGCGCGCGCGATTTGCAGGATGTCCGTGCGGACTTCGGGGGTGCAGCGCAGTTTGATGATGGCTAGTTCCCGTTCGATGATGTCTTCTCCGGTGCGGTCGCGGGCGTGCAGGACATCGACGAGTTTGTTTAATTGTTTGAGTATTTGATCGAGGGTTTGTGAATCGCCGGTGGCGACGATGTTCATGACGGAGAAGGCGGGGTCCTGCGAGGGGGAGACAACCAGGCTGTCGATGTTATAACCGCGGCGGGCAAATACCAGGGAGATGCGGATAAGGACTCCGGGTTTGTTGCTGACGAGAAGGCTGAGTGTGTGTTTTTTTATTGTGCCGTTTTGAACCGTTTCCATTATCAGGTTCCTCCTTTTGGTTTTTCAAGTTTTTCTTTGGGCGCTTCCAGGAGCATGTCGCATAATCCCGCGCCCGCGGGGATCATGGGGAACACGTTTGTGTGCTGTTCCACTTCTGCGTCGATAAGGCAGGGGCCTTGCGTATATGCCAGGGCTTCGCGAAGGACGCGGCGCACGTCGGCGCTTCTTTTGATGCGGAAACCTTTCCAGCCGTAGCTTTCGGCGAGTTTGACGAAATTGGGGTTCCCTTCGAGGTCGACGCCGGACAGGCGGTTGTCATAAAACATGCTTTGCCATTGCCGTACCATCCCGAGGTAATTGTTATTCAGGAGCAGTACCTTGACTGGCAGTTTCTGGACGAAGGCTGTTGCCATTTCGCAGAGTGTCATTTGAAAGCCTCCGTCGCCGACTATGGCGATAACGGTTTTATCGGGGCGGGCGATCTGGGCGCCAATCGCGGCGGGGAAGCCGTAGCCCATTGTTCCGGCTCCGCCGGAGGAAAGCCAGTGCCGGGGCAGATCGGTTTTGCAGAACTGCGCGGCCCACATTTGATGCTGGCCTACATCCGTTGTAACAATGGCCCGGCTTTCGCTGAGGCGGCAGATTTCGTCAATCACATACTGCGCTTTCAGTTTTCCTTCTTTTTTATATTTCAGGGGGAATGATTTTTTCAGCCTGGCAATCTGCTTTATCCACTCCGTGGTATTGCTTCTGCGCAGGATTCCGTTTAAGGCTTCCAGGGCGGGTTTCGCGTCCGCGATGATGGAACAGTCGGCTTGTATGACTTTATCGATTTCGGAGGCATCGATGTCGATATGGATTTTTTTTGCCCGTGTGCAGAACTTTGCCTTGTTGCCGACAATGCGGTCGTCCCAGCGGGCGCCAATGGCCATTACAAGATCGCAGGCGTCGAGCGCCTTGTTCGCGTACGCGGTTCCGTGCATGCCGGGCATTCCGAGGCACAGCTCATGATGATCGGGAAAGCCGCCTTTTCCCAGGAGGGTTGTGGCTACTGGTATGCGGAGTTTCTCAGCGAGATAGAGGAGTTGTTTTTCAGCGCCTGAAATGATGACACCCTGTCCCGCTATAATGACCGGGCGCGCGGCTTGTTCCAGAAGGGAGGCGGCGTGTTCCAGGGCGCTCATATCCGCCTCTTTCGGGATGTGGTAGCCGGGCAGGTGTAAATCCCCGGCGGGGCGCGGCTCGACAAGAGCGCTTGATACATCCTTGGGAATATCTACAAGCACGGGGCCGGGTCTGCCGGAATTCGCGAGGTAAAAGGCCTCCTCCATGATGCGGAAAATGTCGTTGGGATTTTTAATAAGATATGAATGTTTGACTACCGGATAGGAAATGCCGGAAATATCGGCTTCCTGAAACGCGTCCATGCCCAGGTTAGCGGTGATTTGCTGTCCGCAAATCACGACCAGCGGGACGGAATCCATATTCGCGGTAAAAAGGCCGGTGATAACATTCGTTGATCCGGGTCCCGAAGTAACAAAAACGACGCCGGTTTTCCCTGATGCCCGCGCATAGCCGTCCGCCATGTGAATAGCGCCCTGCTCGTGCCGTGTGAGAACGAATTTTATGGGAGAATCAACAAGAGCGTCGAACAGGGGAATAGCGTTTCCGCCGGGAACGCCGAAAATGTATTCGATTTCCTGCTGCTGCATCGTATCGATGATAGCTTCCGCTCCGGTACGCTTTTTTGTGGTCATAAAACCCTCCGTGAAGAAAATGGTAGTAAAAAATAAACTATTTTTTTTGAAAGTTCAAGTGGGGGGCGGGAAAATTGGCTGGAATTAACGGGAATTTTTGAGAATTTGCGAGGTTTGAGGGAATTTTGGGGAGAAAGACTCAAGGGTTAGTGGTTATTTTTGGGGATGGGGGGTGACGGTCGATCGCGGCGCGTAGCGCCGCGATCGGGGTACAAGGCCACGGAATTGCCTATGGCAATTTCGTGGGGAAACCAGGCCGCGATTTTTCGTATGCAAAATCGCGGGGGGTGAGGGTCGCGGATTTTTGCGCAGCAAAAATCCGCGGGATTACAGGCCCAGCGGACAGTCCGCCGGAAGCGGGCTGCACGCGGATAGACAGGCCACACGGAATTGCCATGCCCCAACAAACGCACGCGGGAGCGTGTTTTGTGAAAACAGGCTTTCCGGGCAAGATGCCCAAAAATACCCTTCATCGTATACACAGGTTACGGGCCTGCAAAATCGCTTCCGCCGGGTTATGCGCCATGAAATTGCCTCAGGGCAATTTCATGGCCCGGTTCTAAAGGCCGCCGCTTTCAGGCTGTTGCCTGCACAACATCCTTTACCAGTTCACCTACCATCGTCATGGGGTCAACCTCGCGGTTCAGGATGCGGTAAACGCTGTGGGTGATCGTCAGTTTCAATCCCTTTTCCGCGGCCAGGGCCTGGACGGCTTTACAGGCGACCGCTCCTTCAGGCAGGTAGCCGATTTCGTTTATGTGGGAAATAACGTCGTCGATATTTTTGTATTTTTCGATGATTTTTTTCAGAATGATTTCCCTGCCGAAACGGCGGTTGCGGCCCCACTGGCTGCGGCAGGTAACATCAAGGTCTCCCACGCCCGCTATGGAGGAAAAGGTTTCCGCATGCGTCGCCCCTATTGCCTGGCCGAAAGTCTGGATTTCGCTCAGGCCCGCGGCCAGAAGAAGACTTTCGGTGTTGTCGCCCACAAAGGGGGTAAGGTCTTTGAGGGCATCGAGTATTCCAAACGCAACGGCTATGACGTTTTTCATAGCGGCGCAGACCTGTACCCCAACGATGTCAAGAGAACTGTATACCATAAGAAGCTGGCTGGACAGAAGCTCGCGGAAACGGATGGAGTTTTTCGCGTTGGCGGAAGCGCTGATAAGTCCGGTAAGTTTGCCGCGGCTTACCTCCTCCGCGTGGCTGGGCCCCGCTATGTAGACCAGATTGTTTTTGTAAAAACCCGGCAGATAGTCTTCCAGTGTCGCCGCGATAAGCCGCGGCCCGGAACTGGTAGTAATGAAGCCTTTGGTAACAATGCCAATAAGGCTGCGGCCTTCCATGATGTTGGGCACTGTCAGAATATTTTTGATGGAACTCAGGATAAACAGCGAAGGAATGGCGATGATGACAAACTCCTTCTCGTTTGCCGCTTCACGGATATCCGTTACCGCCGTCAGATTCGCGCTTAAGCCGCTTACCCCTGGCAGGTACTTGCTGTTTTGGTGCGAATGGTTAATATCATCGGCAACTTCCTGTTCAAAACTCCAAATCTGCACAGGAAAGCCCTTTTCCGACAGGACTTTCCCCAAGGCTGTGCCCCACGCGCCCGCGCCAAGCACTCCAACAGTATTTTTTTCCATAGATTCATCCTTTTTCCTGAAATAACATTAGCGCTGTCCGTAACCGTGCGCTTGCGAACAGCTTCAATAGAGTTGTTTAAGTTTCTAAACAACTTCCCCCTAAAAATACTGGAATTTGCCGCCATTTTACAGCGGATTCCATAAGACCCGCCGGACGGTTTTCCGAATAAGCCTGTTTCCTGATACAGATAGTGTTACCGAAAAAAGCATTTATTTCAAGAGTACGGTTTTTCCAGTTATGGCCTTGTCCTGTAAACGGGAAAAAAATATCAGCATGACCAGAGCGCCGGCCAGCGCGCAGAGCATATCCGACTGTGTGTCCCATACATAACCCTGGGCGCCCAGAAAAGCATCGGCTGCTTCGCCGGTAATCTCCGCGGTAAACCATTCAATAAGCTCGTAGAAAGCGGAAACCGCAAGGCAGATGGATATAACAAAAAAAGCAAGCCAGCCTTCGCGCTTGAGTACATCCAGCCGCAAAATAAGTTCCCGCGCCACCATCGCGGGGATAAACCCCTGGGCGAAATGACCAACCTTGTCATAGTTATTCCTGCCAAGCTGAAAAACATCTTTCAGCGTATTAAACAGCGGTACTTCCGCATAGGTATACTTTGCCCCAATAAAAAGGATGATACAGTGAATAAGAATAAAACAGTAAGTAAAACCTGTAAACTGAAAACGCCTGAATGTCAAAACAAGAATCATGAAAGCGGCTATGCCCGGAGCGGTTTCCAGAATCCAGGTAAAATAGTCGGCGGTAAAAGCCGACCAGATAAGAACCAGAAGGAAAATGGCAATCAGGATAAAATGAAACTTCTTCATGCGCCTACTGTAGCCGGTTTTCCGCGCGGCTTCAAGATGAAAAAGAAATTTACCGCGAAGCCGGAGAAGTCAAAAAAAACTAAAAGCCTGTTCAATAACCCATTTAGAATTCGGAATTTGGACGCATTCCGGGGGCGCGGTAAGCGCCCACTACAATAAATTTCCTATCGGAAAGCGACTGTCTTCAGGCGCATTCTTTGCGGTTTGGGAATTTGCGCCGCAAATTCCCAAACCGCAAAAAACCGGGCTTTCCGGGACTTCGCTATCGCTACGGCCCCAGCGCTCCGCGCTGTGGCTGCTTCGCATCCCTCCAATCCCTTGCGCCGCCCAGCGGCAGCGCAAAATCGCTTCGCGATTTTGCCACCAGCCAGGACGCATGGGCGGGCAGCAAAATTGCGGC
>JAISAF010000252.1 GCA_031266855.1 Spirochaetales bacterium | reverse complement strand
GGATTCCGGGGGCGCGATAGCGCCCACTACAATCCATACCTATCGGAAAGCGACCGTCTTCGGGCGCATTGCAGCGGAAATCCTTTTTTACCGCGAAGCGGTAAAAAAGATTGCAGCGGAAAGCCCGGTTTTTTTCGGTTTGGGAATTTGCGGCGCAAATTCCCAAACCGAAAAAAATGCGCCCGAATTCCGAATCATAACCGGGTTAGCCTTAGATATCGAGCTGGTCGATATACTTCTGGAGGTTTTGCTTGATGAAACGGTGAATCACCAGCTTATGATTCTGCGCCATCTTGGGATCAAACAGAAAAATCCATTCGGTTTTATCCTCCCTGCGGTTCCCCATCAGAATAACATCCGTCAGGACAAGAGTGCCCCGCAGTTTTAGCTGAACCTCCCGCAGTCTGGAGTTCGGCGGAAAATCCCCAAACTTTTCAATCTTCGCGGCGATTCCCGATGAGCTTATATCCAGCAGCTTCCCATAGTACGTGATCCCGTCAGGACTCTTATAGTTCATCGTAGCCGTGGCATCATCCACGCAGGAAGCGCGAATAAACTTCCGCCGGCCCTTTGCCTCATTCGCCCTCAGCGCGTCAAGCATGATCTTCGTACTCGCCTGCAAACCCAGCTTCAGATGGATATACCCGCACTGCACTCCAATCTCCATAAGGTATTTCTGCATCAAGCCCTTATCAGTATTGTAAGAAAGAATCCCCAGCCGGCTGTCTTTGGTTTTCGGATTCCGCTGAATATTCTGAATATACTCTTCCCACTCCCGCTCCTCCAGCCCTTCGTCAATATTGATAAACATAATAGACCCCGGAAAATGTTCCAGCAGCCTCAAAGCCTTCCTGTGGTCGCGTATCGAGTAGGATTCATACCCATTCATAATAAGGATATCAAGCATCTCGTCATGAATAACACTATGCGGATACAGAAAAAAAATCTTTTTCCCCAATATATCAGAAGGCTGTTCCATAACTCTTGAGTATCGCAAATTCCCGGAAAAGAATAAAGAGGGAGGGCGCCTCCCCGGCGCGGAGCGCCGGGGCAGGGGCGCCCAGGATCAGTGGAAAAAGAATTCCTGTTCGCTTATTCTTGAATTTGTGGAAAAAGATGTTTTCCGAATTGAAAAACTGTGCGATAATTAGTCGCATATAATATCTAAAGATTAAGGATGGAGCGCGATGGCATATCAAAGTGTTGTGTTTGAACGGCTTACGGAGCGGGCGTTTTTGAAACTGCTGGAGGTTAAGGATTCGGATATCCGGCTGCTGACTGTTTTTCAGGGGAAGACGGCGGTGGATAAGGGGATTCATATCGGGGGGGCGTTTTCGGCGGTTATTCCGCTGACGGCGCTGTATTATGGCGGTATTATGAATTACGATGTGGCGCAGCCGGCGCGGGAGGGGCAGGACCTTTTTGTTTTGAGTAAGGGGCATGCTGTGGCGGCGCTTGCTTCGGTGTATGCGGATCTTGGTTTTTTTCCTGAGTCGTATTTGGAGAAGTCGCGGGGGCACGATAGTATTTTGAATGGTCATCCGGGGCCGATTCTGCCGGGGCTTCATACGGCGACGGGGCCGCTGGGGCAGGGGATTTGTGTCGCGGAGGGGTTCGCTTTGGCGGCGCGCTGTGGCAGGGGTTTTGATGTTTTTACTCTTACCGGCGATGGGGAATTGCAGGAGGGGGTTGCCTGGGAAGCGGTTATGTATGCGGGGGCCAAACGGCTGAGCAATCTGTGTGTAATGATCGATAAAAACGAGGGGCAGCTCGATAATCCGAAGAATCTTTTGTATCCGCTGGATCGTATCGATGAGGCGTTTGAGAGTTTTGGCTGGGATGTTCACAGTGTGGATTCATCGGGTTACGAGCCGGTTCTTGACGCGCTGCGGGAGTTTAAATACGGGCCGCGCGGGGGGCAGCCTGTGGTTATTATTTGCAATTCGCGTAAGGGCTGCGGCGGGCTTTCCAATTTTATGGGTGGCCATAAGGTGGATTTTACGGAGGCTGTCGCGGATCAGGAGATAGAGCAGCAGACGAAGCTGCGGGCTGTCCGTGTGGCTGAACTTGGCGATATTATTGCCTGCGCGGAAAACGCGGAGGAGCGGGAGGCTCTTGTGGCCTATACCGCGGCGAGCGCGAAACAGATGGGGCTTGTCTTTTCCTGCGAAAACGGGAAGGTTTCGGTTGGGGCGGCGAAGCGCACGGTAAAAACCCGGCGGGCTTCTCCCAGGGACAAGAAGCTTGTGTATCCCGTGGAAAAACTGCCCGCGCTTGATTCGTCGAAAAAATATAAGGCCGATGAGATTATTACCACGGCTATGAAGGTTTTCGCGCTGGATACAAAGCTGGTATCCATTGATTCCGATCTCGCGAAGGTAAGCGGGCTTGAGGCCGGGGTCGCCTTTGTGGACAGCCGCAGGGGTTTAAACGCCGGTATCGCCGAGGCCAATATGATGTGTATGGGCGAGTCCTTCGCGGCTCTGGGCTATAATGCCTGGGTAAGTACCTTCGCGCCTTTTTTTGACTGGAAGGTTCTGCGGCGTATCGCGGTGAGTTATCAGGAGCGCATGGAAGCTATCGGGGCAAAGGACGGCTGGCTCGCCGAGGGTCACGGTCTTGATATTACATTTCTGTCGCTTGCGCCTAATTTTGAAACCACAACAAACGGCGCGACTCACATGGGCAACGACGATTCGCTTGTGTACGACGGCGTTGCGCATCTGAAAATTATCGACGCTTCCTGCCCCCAGCAGGTTCTTAGCATTATGAAGTGGATTATGGAAGGCAACCGGGGCCTGGTATATCTGCGGGTTTTGCGCGCGGGCGCTCCTGTTCTGTATCCGCAGGATTTCCGTTTTGAATTCGGCAAGGGCTATTATGTGTCCAAATCCGAAGGGGCCACAGCCTGTATTATCAGTTCGGGCCGCGGGGTTTATGAAGCGCTCGGCGCCGCAAAGCTGCTTGAAGCAAAAGGCATAAAGGCGGATGTTGTGGACATGCCTTCCTACGATGCCGCGCTGGCCGAAGAATTGTGCGGCAGCGGAAAAAAAATTGTTATAGCCGAACAGAATAACGGCTACCTCTGGAGCCATATTCGCAAAACCCTCTTCGGGAAAAAAGGCCTTGACGCCGCCACGTTTATTCCCATTAACCTGCTCGACGCGCAGGGGAATCCGCGCTTCCTCCATTCGGCGACATACGACGAGCTTGTGGAGCATAACGGTTTGTCCGCCCGGCACATCGCGGACAGGATTGGGTAAAGTCCGGCCGCGCCGCTTCCTCCTTCTTGTGGGCGCCTTTTTTTGCCCGCCATGAGCGGGCAAAAATTCCGGGCTATCCGCTCCAATTCCTCGGAAAGCGCCTTGCGGCGCTTTCCTGCGGGATTTCCGCTCCTATCCCGGGCGCGCGCACCAGCGGCGGGCAAAATTGCATACGCAATTTTGCCCTGCCCGGCGCAGTCTCCAGACTGCGCAGGGCGGGAATATTACTGGACATAAAATATTTAATATAAATGTAAATAACATAAAAATAAAAGATAAAATATGGACGGAATAAATAAAATTTTTGACAGAATTGAAATCCAGGGAGTAGATACGAAACAGGAGCTTCTTTATGGGTATTTCTTCTATGGTAATAACAAATCAAAATTGGAAAGTCTCAAACAGGCATTGGAACAACAACGGTATTCATTTGTGGAATTGAGAAAAGAGGATAAACTGTTTGTGCTGCACCTTGAAAAGAACGAGCGGCATACGAGACAGACGCTTTTCAAGACAAAACAAAATTTCACAAAGCTGGCGGAAAGTTTTGGAGTTTCTTATGATGGTTTTGATATTGGGAGCAGTGACCCCGCAAAACCGCTTATATCAAACAATAATTTCCTGAAATTTATGAAAACCCATAATGATGAAGAACTTTTTCAATTGGGCATAAAGCTGTATGACCTTGAAATTTATGACAAGGCCGAGACTGTCTTTGGAGAATGTCTTGAAAAGAATATAAATCCAGACATCGTTTCGTATAAACTTGGAAATATGCTGTCCTGGCAGGGGGCCATAGAAGATGGAATCAGGTATTTGAAACAGGCGGTACAGTTAAATAGAAATAATATTGACGCCTGGTTTAATTTAGGAGCGATTTGCTACGACAATGGTTTGTTTGAAGCCTCAATAGAATATTATCAGCAGGCAGACAAAATACAACCAAATGACGAAAATATAATTTATGGAATCGCAGCATCTCAATTCGCCATACAGCAGTTTGACAAGTCATTAGAGAACTGTAAAAAAGCGCTGGAAATTAATAAGCAAAACGAAAATGCCAAAACCTTATTGAAAATGCTGAAAAAAGGAGTCCGCCCAAACGGCGCGTAATCCCCCTGCCCGGCGCAGTCTCCAGAGCGCGCCGGGCGATAATGA
This sequence comes from Spirochaetales bacterium, assembly GCA_031266855.1. Taxonomy (GTDB): domain Bacteria; phylum Spirochaetota; class Spirochaetia; order DTKZ01; family DTKZ01; genus JAISAF01. The sequence continues at coordinate 649 of JAISAF010000252.1, read as the reverse complement.
TTGACAAAATAAATATACGATAAAATAACCGGAGAAATGGCATGGACATTATTCAAAAAATAAAAATACTGTATAATTTGTCTAAAGATTATGGATATAATGAAAATGAAATTATTGAGGCTGAAAACAAATTAAGTATAAAATTTCCAAAAAAATTACGGGAATATTATCGAGTACTCGGTAAAAATAAAACGGTTAATGAATCATTTAATAAATTATTAAGCATAAATGGAGAAATAGGTTTTACCGATGATAATAATTATTTAGTATTCTATGAAGAAAATCAGGGAGTAGTATATTGGGCACTAGATAGAAATGATCTGGAAAACAATAATCCAAAAGTTTATGGAAATTATGATCCTGCTAATGGTTCCGGCGACTGGTTTGTAGATTCGGAAACTGTGGAAGGATTTTTATTGTCGATGGCTTATTGGAATGGAGCATTGGAGGGATTAAAATATACCGCAAACTATTCAAATGATGATGGAATTGAAAATAATATAATAAAGAATATTGAAAATTGCTGGAATGAAGTTACAGGAATAACAAATCAGCAATTAAGATTCTTCACACATGACGATACGGAAATAATAGCATTAACAACCGATTCAGGAAACAACACGAATGGAATATATATAGGAACAAATGA
>JAISAF010000188.1 GCA_031266855.1 Spirochaetales bacterium | reverse complement strand
ATGCTTCGCCTTCGAAAAATTTTCCGTTTATATTTTCCAGTGCATTGGGAAACAGTTCCAATACCAGTAAGGCGTCATTATAGTTGCCTTCCATATCGGTTATTCCGTATTCCCTGCTGTTTCTAAAACCAAATTTTTCATAATATTTTGGATTGCCGTATATTATTACTGTCCGGAATCCCATTTCTTTGGTTTTTTCAAGTGTATGATGTATTAATTTTTTTCCTACACTCCTTTTTTGATATGCCGGTAACACACTAAGCGGGCCGAATGTTGCCGCCTCATATTCTTTCGTTCCGTTTATAATTTTTGTCTTTGCGTATACAATATTGCCGATAATTTCATTATTGTAAACCGCCACATAATCAAGTTCCCTGATAAATTCATGCGCCGTCCGCATAGTGTGTAGTATGAAATGCTCGGAGCATCCCGGCCTGTAAATATTCCAAAACGCTTCCCGTGTTAAATTTTCAACGATTGTATAATCTTTTTCTTCTTCAAGTCTTAAAAAAACATCCATTGATTTTTTATCTCCATATTCATGGTCAAACCAGTGGTTATATGTATATTGTCCAAAATGTTTCCCGCCAATTACCATAAGTTTACCTTTTTTATACTGTTATTCATTTTTTTATGTATGTCAACAGGGCGAAGAAGTAAAAAAAAGAGGCAGGAGAAAAGACTTATAGATTTACAACTGATTTAACTTCTTCGCGGTAAAAATTCTGATTGTTTATGGAGAGGCGCATGGTTCCCGGGTTGCCGCTTGCGCAAGGGATTGCAGTGGAAAGCCCACAGGCCCGCCACGGGCGGGCCGAGGACTTGGAACGGAAAGCCCGGTTTTTGGCGCGGAGCGCCAAAAATGCGCCCTCTTTCCTCTTGAATTTTGCTTTTCAAACATGTATAGTGGCGCAAACATTTATGAAGAGATTTTTTTTCAGGTTTAGAACTATTCTGATTGTGCTGGTGGTCGTTGTAACGGGTGGTATTTTTTACTGCGCCGCGGCTTTTCGGGGTATGAAGGATACGGTTGAGCGGGAACTGCGTATGGCGCGCGAGGACGCTGGGCAGCTTGCCCGGAATTTTGAACTTTTGTCGCAGGATACGAATGAGGCGCGGATGGCTTTGGGGCTTTCGCCGCGGGTGTATTCCGGGGCTGAGGCCGCGGGGGAATCCGGCGGGGGAGGGGAGGCTGGGCCTGGCGGCCCGGCGGCGCTTGCGTATTATCAGGCTGTGGAGCTTTTGGTTTCGCAGGCGGAAAAGAATGAGCGGGCACGGCGTTTTGCCGCTGTTTTTGCTTCGGGGGAGATGGCGGCTTTCCAGACCAGGGGCGCGTACAGGGTCCGGCAGTCGGATGGCGTTCTTGTGTGGGAAAAGGAGGGGAATCCCTGGTTCCGTTTTTATGTTTTGAATGGGGATGCCGATTTTGAGGCGCTGAGTTTCAGGGGGACAAAGCTGTCTTTCCGTTCCGCGGACGCGGCGCTTGTGCGGTTTTTAGGCGACGAGGAGGCCGCCCTTGCGGGGTATTTTAGAAATATGCGGCAGCTTTCCCGGCAGTTCGCGGACGTTCTGCGGGAACCTGTGTTCGCGAGGGACTTGCAAAGCCGCGGACTTGCTTTTGGGGTTCTTTCGGATACGGAAAAGGAAACTGTAATCGGGGTTTTTCCGGCGGCGGATCGCCAGAATATAAAACTGCGTTTGGGGTTCGATAAGCAGAATACCGCGTTTTTGATAAACGATATGCGGTATTCCGACTTTGCTTCCTTTCGGGGCGCTTTGTCCGGGTCGGTGGGAAGTCTTGATCTGCGTGGGGCGCATGAACTTCTTATCGAGCGGGCGCGGCTGGAACTGGAGGAGCTTTTTGAGGACCAGGGTTTTACCGCTTATCTTGGTACAAAAAATCTTACTCTGGACAGGACGCCCAATGAGGATGAGGAATATATTTATTACGATTTTCATACGGATGAGGGGAAAAGGGCGGGGTCGCTGGGTATTCAGAAAAAAGTCGGCGAGATATATCTTTTTGACGAGGACTATGTTTCCCTTGGTTCTTTGAAAACCATTGGGTTGAAAAATAATTCCGCCGGGGCAAAAAAAAAACAGGCGGGCACTGAACGTTTCTCTTCCCTGCCGGAACTTCCTGAAGGGGCCGCCGCGGGCGCTGCCGGTGGGGGAGCCGTCCATACGATTCTGATAGCCGGTTCCCATGAACGGATGACCGATACGCTTATCCTCGCGAATATTCACGAGGAAAAAAACACTATTGATCTTATCAGCCTGCCCAGGGATTTGTTTTATGGAAACCGGAAAATCAATGGTATTTATTACCGCTACGGGGCGCCGCGTCTTGTGGAAGAGCTTTCCGGCCTTACCGGACTTGATATAAGCGCCTATGTGGTTATTGATATGTTCGCTTTTATCGACGCCATCAATATTTTGGGAGGTATCGATATTACCCTGAACGAGGCCCTCGTTGACCCAACCTACAGGGTGCGCGATAACGGCAGGTGGTCAACGCTTTTCTACTCCGCCGGTACCCACCATCTGAACGGGGTAGAGGCTTTGCGGGTTGTGCGTTCCCGGCATTTTACTTCGGATTTCGGGCGTTCGCGCAGACAGCAGAATATCCTTGCGTCTATTAAAGACAAGCTGACAAGCCTCGGCGTTTCCGATGTGGGAAAAGTTTACGAACTGGTTCGTATTCTTACAAAATACGTTGATACAGACCTGTCCACATACCAGATGGTCAATTACTTTATCAATTACAAATCCGCGAAGATCAGAAGCCAGACCGTGCTGGATACGGATAATGTGCTTACGCACTCCTATACAAATCTGCGGCATTTGAATTTGAAGGAGGAGGAAGTGGACGAAACCTTTGACAAGGGCGCGTATATTCTCCTGCCTTTGAATGAGGACTGGATGCTGCTGCGCCGTTTTATCCGTTCAATCCTGGAAGGCCCTGCCGCATGAACCGCTTCTGGCTGGAGACCTATGGCTGCCAGATGAACAAGGCCGAGTCGAACGCGCTGGAAGAGGAAATGCTGGACTCCGGCTGGATTCCAGCGGACGCGGCGGAAGAAGCCGATCTTGTTATCCTGAACACCTGTTCCGTGCGTCTGAGCGCGGAAAACAGGATTTGGGGCAGGCTTGGATATTTCAAAAAACTCAAGGAAACTCATCCCCATACCCTGGCGGTGATGGGCTGCATGGCTGAACGGCTGAAAGAGGATCTAAAAAAAGCCGTTCCCGCGGTGGATGTGATTGTAGGGACTTTTCAAAAAGCGGACTTTGCCCGCCTTCTGCGGCAGGCGGCTTCCGCTAGGCATGCTTTGACCCTGGAAGACCCGTGCAAGGAGATATATGCCTTTGCCCGCCGCCATTCGCGGAAAAACGATTTCCGGGCCTTTGTCCCCATCATGCACGGCTGCGACAATTTCTGCTCGTACTGTATTGTTCCGTATGTGCGGGGAAGGGAAGTCTCCCGCGATCCGCACAGTATTTTTGAGGAAATCGCGGGTCTTTTACAGGCAGGCCGCGTGAAGGAAATTACCCTTTTAGGGCAAAACGTCAATTCCTACCGTTTTCAGGATATGGATTTTCCCGGCCTTCTGGACGCGCTTTTCCAGCGTTTTCCGCGGGCGCCCTGGATACGCTTTCTGACCTCCCATCCAAAGGATTTTTCCCCCGCTCTTATCGCCTGCATGAAAAACCACCGGGAAATGTGCCGGGCCATTCATCTGCCGGTACAGCACGGTTCCGATACAATTTTGCGGGCCATGAACCGACAATATACACGGGGGGCCTATCTTGCCCTGGCGGAAAGAATACGCGGGGAACTGCCGGATGTCCTTTTGAGTACGGATATCCTTATCGGTTTTCCCGGAGAAACGGAAAAAGATTTTCAGGACACCCTCGATCTGATGAACGAGGTGCGTTTTGATGATGCCTTCACCTATTACTATAATCCCAGGGAGGGAACCGCCGCATGGAACATGCAGGATACCGTGTGCGAAAAGCTGAAACTCGAAAGGCTCCAGACGCTTATCGCTCTTCAAAGGGAGATAAGCCGCACGCGAAAACGCCAAAGGCTGGGGCAAACGGTACGGGTGCTTGCGGAAGAAATTTCCAAAAAAAACAGCGCGGAAATTCTTGGCCGGACGGAAGGGGACGAGATGGTTGTTTTTCCCGGAAGTACCAAAAAGTTCCCCGGCGGTTTCCACACAGTACGGCTTGATGAACTGAGAGGCAATACTTTTTACGCCCATGAAATAGAGGTCGAGAAGTGAAAAGAATTTTTTCCGGGTTGCTCCTGTGCGCCGCTTTTTCCTGGCTCTGCGCGGATCCACAGGAAACCGCGCTTGAAAAAGAAAAAAAAGGCGACATAGCCGGGGCTGTTTCCTCCTACGCGGAATGGCTGAAAGCCAATCCCTCCGCTCCCGCGTTTGCCGAAACCCTTTTTCACACCGTGGACATTCACCCGGATTTGAAACAAAGTATCGTGCTTCTGGAAAGCTGCCGGAACCTGAATCCCAGTAAAGCCGTACAAAGCGCCATTATGGGAAAGGCCGCCACCCTGTATGAAATTTCAGGCGATCTCCTCAAGGCGCGGGAGCTTTACGGGCGGGCCTACTACGAAAACCCCGGCGAGGATACATTCCCCTATTTGTACCGCGCGGCCCGCCTTCTTTTTGAACTGGGAGAAAAGGAGGAAAGCGGGAATCACGCGCGCCTTATCACCAGTCTCTGCAAAAACCCCATAACCAGGAAACGCGCCGCCTTCCTTCTGGCCCGGCTTGAGGCGGCTTCCGGCAGCCTGGAAAGCGCGCTGGCCGCGGCCCTCCGCTTAACCGGCGATCCCGCCGGCCCGGCTGATAACGAAAGCATTTATCTCTTTATTTTTACCCTCGCCGACAGCCTCGGAAAGCAGCCCGAAAGGACGCTGGCCCTACAGGGTCTGGCGAAGGACTATCCTGACAGCCCGGAATTCCGCATGGCCAGCCACGCGGCCGGCCGGAATTCCGGGGGCGGCGTCAGCCTCCTGCCCACGCCATCCACCCTGCTCAATCCCTTCGCGGCCTTTCCCGCTACGTCTGCCACGCCCGCGGCATCCGCCACGTCCGCCGCCGCCGCGTCCGCTACATCCGCCCTGTCCGAACCCCCGCCCCCGGCGGCTCTTCCATCGCCCGCGCTGCCTCAGACTCAGGCCCGGCAACAGACCCAGGCTCAGCAGCAGACTCAGGCCCAGGAGTCGCGCGCGAAAGGCGTGCAAACAGGCTCGTTCTCTGTCCGGGAAAATGCCGAATATATGGTGCGGGATCTGGGCGCTTCCGGCTTTGCCGCTGAAATCCTCGTAGCGGCGGGAAAAACCGGAAACCCCGTTTACAAAGTTATTATCCCCATTGAGCCGGACAGCGGGGATGTCCAAAACCTCCTTATCCGCCTCAAGGAAAAAAGCGTCGAAGGATTTCTACTCTTCTGAAATCTGCTGCAAGCGTATTTCGCCAACAGCCCGTACCTGAACACCCGTACTGCGCACCTCCGCGGGCTGCAAAAGCAGGTTCCGCAGGATTTGGCGGCCCTGCTTCTCTTCGGTATACGTCAGCCGGAAAGTCCTCACAGAATCCACAAGGCCGCTGTTTTTCAGGATTTTCAATTCCAGAATATCATCATCAAACGTATACACAACAAAACCCCCGGAACTCTCCACCCCGTTTTCCTTCATAGTAAAACGCGGAGACGAAAAATAAATCTCCATGCCGCCCTCATTCCTGTATAAACCCGAAAGCCTGGCAGAAGAAAGCTCCACTTTCTTCCTGCCCCCGGAAATGAAAACCGACTGCAAATCCCGCCCCGGCCTGCTGTACTGACCATCCCAGCCCTCCTCGCCCTTCACATTCAAATCAAAACTATCCATGCCAGTAACGGAAATTGAAAGCTGCGAAGTTATATTGGAAATCAGCTCGTTTGTACAATTCAAGTAAATCCCCCGGTAAATTGTCCTGTAAGAAGTCTGCCACAAAAAAATCTGCTGCATACCGGCATTAAAAAAAATTATCCTGCGATTCTTCAAATCAAACTGAATAAGCTGGCCCGAAACCGCGGTCTTCCCATCGCTCTGCGTTATATACCAGGGCCCATCAAGAAACCGCTCAAAATCCCCAACCCCGCCCGAAAAAAGCTGCGCAAGCTGCTGCTCCGCGATAGCCTTACCCGCGATCCTCTCGTTCCTCGCCATTTTGTAAACCCCGTCCTGATGATTCCAGTACCAGGAAAACTTAATAAGGTCATTAATATTCCGCGACTCAGGATCCTTCTCGTACACCAAAAGGGAAAAACTCTCGTCGGTACGCTGAAGCAGCCTGTACGCCTCTGGCCTCGGTTTCTCCTCCACCTCGATCGTCCCCGCCGAAGCCAGCGCCGCAATCTGCGTATAATAAATACCAAAACCCTGAGGCGGAAGCGTCTTGCGGTATACATCAAGCGTCTGCTCCCCCCTGCTATTACGCCCATAACAAAGAATCTCCAGCACATGGTCTCCCAGTAAATCCACAAGCTCAAGCGAAAACGAACGGCTATTCGTCCCGCTGGTCTGAGCCTGCCACGCCACAACATAGGAATCCCGCACATTATCAAAATCCGCCACAAGAACCCGTACCCTGTCATCGGGATCGCTACGCCTCTTAAAAACTATAATCTGCTCCTCAAGCTGGTCTATATCAAGATTCGCGTTCACCGCATGCAGCACAATATCATCCGGCCCCATCGGAATCCGTAGCTGCGACACCGCGTCGTTTATCCTGTCCTCCAGCGGCAGGGATACATCAGGCGCACTCGCCATGCCGCCACGCGCCTCCGCATAATCTTCCGTCCGGCCCCCCGCGGACTCAGACTCCGGACAGCCCGTACCCAGCGCGCACACAAGACACCCCATCAGCACAACCGCATATTTCATAAAAATGAGTCTACCCAAAACACCACGGAAGGGGAAGTGTGAAAACATGTATTTTATTGTTTGGGCGCATTTTTTGCGGCTGCGCCGCAAAAAACCGGGCTATCCGTTCCAATTCCTCGGAAAGCGCCTTCGGCGCTTTCCTGCGGGATTTCCACTTCTATCCCTTGCGCGCGCACCAGCGAAGCGGCAGCTCAAAACCAGGCCCCGGAATTGCCGTGAGGCAATTCCCCGCTCGGCGCAGGCTCTGCCTACGCCGGGTTAGAAGCAAGGCTCCTGCCTTGCAATTGCAGCGGCAGCTTGAAAACCAGGCAACGCACATAATTGCTTCGGCCCATAACCTGTGTATACGCCAGGGGCTTTTTTGGGCCTCTTGCCCAGGAAGCCCTATTATCAAAAACACGCTTCCGCGTGCGTTTATCTGGGCATGGCAAGTATGCGCCCGCAACCAGACGGAGGCAATTTTGGAAAAATTGCGTACTCTGTCACCGTGCATAGCGCATAACGCACTGTGTACGTCGCTATCACTACTGGCTGCCGAGCGGCAGCTCAGAAACAGGCCCTGAAATTGCCG
>JAISAF010000184.1 GCA_031266855.1 Spirochaetales bacterium | reverse complement strand
AATATAAATAAGCGCGAAGTCTAAGAAGGAAATCTAAAATATTTCATTTTTTCTTCCTTCCTCCTTTTGCTTCCTCGCCCTTGCCCGTCTTCGCCCTTGCCAGTCTTCGACTTAGCGGTTATATTTCTTATTTATTTCAGCATTTGATGCTGATTATAGGCGGTAAATAATTCATTTGGAAAATTGTATTTGTTACAGATTATTGCGTCATAGGCGTATCTCATTTGTTTCGCGCACGTTTTTGCTGAAATGTTTCCTGTTAATGTTCCAAGGCCGGGACATAAAATACTGGATATTTTTTCACTTTTAGTTTGATTAAAATTTATAATTTCTATTAACCCGGCCCTGAAAGCCAAATACGCGTTAACTGTATTTGATATGATTTCAGGTACCCGCATTGTCGGGCATGATACCAAATATTTAATAGTATTATTCTTTGTTTCAATTATTGCCGCGCGGCCGACGGGGAGTTCGCCATTAAAATCACTGATAATTTTATTTTGTAATGATTTCTGTATTTCCCCGCCGAAGTAGCCGCTATATACTAAATCAATACCGCCGTCCATAAATCCAAATGAATTTGCCGGGCTGATTATCGCGTCGGCCTTTATGTCAAAAATATTTCCGCAGGATATTTCCACATTTGAATAATTTTTGAATTCTTCAAGCCAGGCTTGAACCATTTTTTCATTTTTATCCCGTAAATATATTTGTATATCCATCATTTCTCTGCCTATTATTTATATTAGACTTGTTCGATAACCTTCCGGTTCTCTCACAAGTCTGGCGAATTTGCCGCAAAATGGCGGCAAATTCGGCTGTTTTTATATTGAAACCATTCCCGAAGCGGTTCAGAAACTGAGGTTTCTGAACCGCTCTATTTATAGAATTATTTTTTAAGAATGTCAACCGTAAGCATTTCACAGGCAGGGCATTTGAAAGAAATTTTACCCGCAAGTCGAAGAAGTTCCGGTACAAAGTCCCGTTTTCTCTTTTTCCTTCCTCTCTTTGTTTCTTCGTCCCAGCCAGTCTTCGCCCCAGCCAGTCTTCGCCCTCGTGGTGATTTTTTTTTCAAAGTATGCCGCGTGATTATTTAAAAAATGGCCGGAAAACTGTTTCCTTTGTTGTCCTGTCTTCAATATCCAGACCATGCCGGCCGTTCTCATATCCCAATGTTAAATAGTATACTCTGCCTGCTTTGAAGTTATATTTTAGTCCCAGATTATCTCCTGTATATACGACATTACCAAGCCTCCACTTTACATTAAGAAAAAATACTGTTTCGCCGGCAGGAATTTTTACTTCATACGTCATTATTGTGCCAATTTTCCAGTCAACTGCTATGTCGTTATAACTGATTATATTAAACTGTCCATAATATGGGATAATTGTCGCGGCTTCATCGTCAGGCAGTGACGGGTCAAACGCGTATTTTACTGTTGAACACGAACCGAAAAAAATAATTACAGCAATAAGGAAAACCGTTTTTATTTTAATTTTGTTTTCTCCTTACTAAAAAAATACTATACTTCTATAATAATTTAAACTATTAATTTATGCAATTTTGGTTTTTTCGCCTGTACGGTAGATCTGCCGCAAAGTCAAATAAGTCGAAGAAGAAGAGTAAAATTTTTTCATTTTTTATATATATTTGACTTCTTCGACTTAGCGGTTATTTCTTTCTGGCTGTCACGGGATAACCCGCGCGAAGGCTATGCGGGCCAGAGCTGTTCCCCGCCGTCTACGCGCAGGATTTGTCCTGTAATGTGCGCGCTGTGCGCTGAAACAAGAAATTCCACAGCGGCGGCGATTTCATCCGGCCAGGCGTATCTAACCAGGGAGCCATAGGAGTTTAAGCGCTTTTCATCGATGGAGCGGCTTGCCTTATACCGTGGGGAAAGCGTTCCTCCGGGGGCGACTACATTAACGCATATTCCGTATGGGCGCAGCATGCCCGCAAGACTGCGGCTGTAGTTGTGTATCGCGGCCTTGGTAGCCCCATACACCGCCCCAAGCTGCATACCGTAGGTTCCCCCGATACTGCCGATATTTACGATCCAGCCTTCCTTGCGTTCCATCATTTCGGGCGCGACTTCCTTGCATACGCTGATGCAGGTAAAAAGGTTCCGGTCGATTATCGCGCGTATGTCCTCGTAGGGCAGAAACAGCGCGTCATTGCCTTCCACTATTTTCCCAGCGTTCGGGCCGGCTGCTCCTTTTGCGCTTAAATCCCCGCCCGCGTTATTTACAAGTATATCGATATGAGCGAACTCTCCGCGGATCTGACGAACCATATCCTGAACGTTTTCCGGTTTGCACAGATCCCCGGTAACATACATCGCGCGGACTCCGGTTTCATCCGAAATTTTCCGCGCGACAGCGGCCAGGGATTCTCCCTCGCCAAAATACGCGGACGAGTTCATAGTTGAACCGTGAATTACCACATCGGCCCCCGCGTGTGCGAGCCGCAGCGCGATTGCCTGTCCTATGCCCCGTCCCGATCCGGTGATCCAGGCGGTTTTTTTTACTAGATGTTTACTGTCCATATTCCTGACTCCTTATGATAGGTTTTATCCGCTTTTTCTTTCTTTCCTTCTTTTTTTTACTTTTTCGCCCGTGCCCGTCTTCGATCTTGCCCGTCCTCGCCCGTTTTCGACTTAGCGGTAAATTTTTCTTTGTAATCATACTCCGGGTTGCGGGCCAGGCTTAGCCGCCGGGCGCGCGCCAGGGATTGCAGCGGAAAGCCCACAGGATTTGCATGAGCAAATCCGAGGACTTGGAGCGGAAAGCCCGGTTTTTGGCGCGGAGCGCCAAAAAGGCGCCCGAATTCTTCCGCACGATAGTTATGCGCAACCGGGGCGGGAATCACGTAGCCTGTATGTTCAGGTAGGCTTTTTTCAGGGCGGCGTTTTCCTTTAATTCAGAAGCGCGGCCCGAAAGAACGATTTCGCCTACCTGTAGCACATAACCCCTGTCGGCAACCGACAGCGCCATATTCGCGTTTTGTTCCACGACAAGCATGGAAACACCCTGGGCGTGTATAGTGCTGATCATTTCAAATCCCTGCTGCACGTATTTTGGGGAAAGCCCCATGGACGGCTCGTCCATTACAAGCAGTTTCGGTTGTGCCATCAGCGCCCGCGCCATAGCAAGCATCTGCTGTTCGCCGCCGGATAGCGTTCCGCCGGCTTGTTTGCGGCGTTCTTTCAGGACTGGAAACAGTGAATACATTTTTTCCATATCGCTGGCAATGCCGTCCTTGTCTTTGCGCAGATAGGCGCCCATGATGAGATTCTCTTCCACGGACATTTCCGAAAATATCCTGCGGCCTTCCAGAACGGGAACAATTCCCAGGCGGCTTATTTCCGCGGGCCGCAGGCCGCTGATTTTTTTTCCGTGAAATTCCACCGTTCCTTCAAAGGGAACAACCAGGCCAAGAATTGTTTTCATTGTCGTGGATTTTCCGCAGGCGTTTCCTCCTAGAAGGCACACCAGTTCGCCTTCTCCTACTTCGAGGGAAACTTTTCTTAAGACCTGCATCTGTCCGTAGCGGGTGGAAACGCCATTAAGTTTCAGCATAGCCGCGCCTCCCCATGTAGGCTTCAAGCACATCAGCGTTCTTCTGGATTTCCGAAGGATTGCCTTCCGCGATTTTTACCCCGTGATCCAGAACGATAACCCTGTCGGATACGCTCATAACCATGCTCATATCATGTTCGATAAAAAGTATGGTGTTTCCCCGTTTGCGCAGATCCCGTATCAGGTCGGTGGCAAGCTGGGTTTCGTGGGGATTCATTCCCGCGGCTGGTTCGTCAAGCAGCAGAAGTTTTGGCTCACTCGCCAGCGCCCGCGCGATTTCCGTTCTGCGGCGGTTCGCGTATGAGAGTTCCATTACTTTCTGATCTATGCGCGGTAAAAGCCGTTCCTGAAAAAGCGAAAGTATGGATAGTCCTTTCTGGTAGCACTCTTCTTCCTGTTTCCGGTACCATGACGGACGGAAAATTCCCGCCCATATTCCGCCGCGGGTATGGCTGTGCATACCGACTTTCAGGGTTTCCATAAGCGTCAGATTGGGAAAAAGCCGTATCTGCTGGAATGTCCTTGCCATACCCGCTTTATTCAAGGCATGCGGCGGATACGAGCTTACGTCCTTTCCCTCAAAAAATACCCTGCCGGAAGTTTTGGGAGTATAGCCGGTCAGGCAGTCAAACAGGGTTGTTTTTCCCGCGCCGTTTGGCCCGATAATACTGACAATTTCACCCTGTTCCACGTTGAAAGACACATCGGACAGGGCTTTCAGTCCGCCGTAGTCTTTCCGCATTTTATCAATGTGCAGCAGACTCATCGCTCTTCCTTTGCCGCGGCTGGCGCGGCGTCTGTGGCATCTGTGGCTGTAGCGGCGTTTGTAGCGTTAGCGTCTGTGGCGGCGCTGTCAAGAAACCTGTCGCCCCGGCTGTATACAGTTTTTTTGACAGGCGGCCAGGTAATGGTAATGGGATACTCGCGCCCGCCAAAGAGTCCTTTGGGACGGAATACCATCATAAGAATAAGCAGCGTTCCATAAAAGACCATTCTGTAATCCGAAAACGCGCGGAAGGCTTCCGTTACCCCTACCAGAATCATAGCGCCCACAATCGGGCCGGGAATGTTTCCCGGTCCCCCAAAGGCAAGCATGGTAACAATAATGAAACTTTCCGTATAGTTGAAAGCCTCCGGCGATATATAGCGGTAATAATGCGCGTAAAACGCTCCAGCCAGTCCGGCCAGAAGCGCGGACATAACAAAAGCGACTGTTTTGTAATGGGCGACATGAATACCGCTGCACGCCGCGGCCCGTTCATCCTCGCGGATGGCTTTCAGGGTCAAACCAAAGCGGGAACGCATCAGCCTGTCCAGAAGGACAATAATAAGAATGTCAGCGAAAATAATAAGATAGTAATACGGCAGGGGACGCAGAAATTTCATACCGAAGAGTTCCGGCATGGGTATCCCCATAATACCAAGAGAACCGCCTGTTACGCTGTCCCAGTTCAGAAAAATAAGCATAATAATCATATTGCAGCCCATCGTAACCAGTGTCAGAAAAACACCCTTGAGCCGCAGAGTGGGTTTCGCGATAAGATAGGCGACAAATCCCGCCACGAAAATCCCGACAGGAAGACCCGCCCAGAACGACACACCGAGTTTCGTAGACATAACAGCCGAACCATAAGCGCCCAGGCCAAAAAAAGCCGCGTGCGCCAGGGAAAACAGCCCCGTATAGCCGTTTACGATATTCAGGCTTGAAGTCAGCAGGACATAAATACCAATTTGGATAAAAATCCGCAGAATATAATCGCTTTTTACATAAAGCGGAAATGTTCCAAAAAACAAAACGGCTGCCAGAACAGGCAAACCGCGGATGAAGGCATACACAATATTTGTTATTATATTTTTCATCGCACACTATCCTTCCGGCCAAACAATCCCCGTGGACGGAAAATAAGAAAGAAAATGAGAATCATGAAAGAAAACACGTGCCTGAAACCGGAATCAATATAGGCGACCGCCAGATTTTCGATTTCCCCAAGGAAAAAACCCGCGACAACAGCGCCGGGTATACTTGTAAGCCCGCCCAGAATGCAGGCGCTGAAAGCCTTCAAGCCCATCATGCCGCCCATAATAGGATATACCGCGTTATAGTACAGCCCCACAAGCACGCCGGCCAGCCCGCCCAGGGCGGAACCAAGAGCAAAAGTGACTGAGTAAATTTTATTGACATCCACACCCATAACAAAAGCCGCCTCGTGATCAAGGGCGGTAGCCCTGATAGCCCTTCCAAGTTTCGTTTTATTCAAAAGAAGGTGCAGCATAACAAGTATAACGAGCGTAACCGCATACACAACTATCTGAATAAAAGTAAAGCGGATACCCATAAACTCAAAAGCGCTGTCAATATTGGTAGGAAACGACTGGGTCTGCGCTCCCCAAATAAGCTGCGCGGCATTCAGGAATACCGTGGCAAATCCTATCGTTACCAGCAGCGAGGACAGGTGCGACGCCTTACGCAGAAGCCGGAACGCGACGAACTCAACCAAAGCCCCAATAAGGGCGGAAGCCAGGAACGCGACAAGAAAAGCCGCCAGCAGCGGCCCCTGCCAGCGTGAAACAACCGTAAACGCCACATAAGCGCCCAGCATGAAGATCTCACCATGACAGAATGTAACCAGCCGCAGCGTACCGATTATAAGGGCAAAACCTACCGCGATAAGCGCGTAAGTACTGCCCTGCGCCAAACCATTAAACACCTGTTGAAGAAACATCTTTTCTCCTAAAATCTGATGTGAGCGCATTCCGTGACCGCGTAAGCGGTCACTACAATCCATACTTATCGGAAAGCGACCGTCTTCGGGCGCATCGCCGCGATGCGGCGACCGGGCTTTCCGCTCCAATTCCTCGGATTTGCTTATGCAAATCCTGTGGGATTTCCGCTGCAATCCCTTGCGCCGCGCAGCGGGCGAATTTGCAAAATGCAAATTCGCGGGCACATAATTGCCGCTGGCAATTATGCGCCCATAACCAGCGGACGCGATTTTTCTTAGCAAAATCGCGCGGTTTGGCGCCCTTCGCGGTGCAAGCCAGTCACCCCCCGCGAAAGCGGCG
>JAISAF010000155.1 GCA_031266855.1 Spirochaetales bacterium | reverse complement strand
ATCTGAATTGGGGCTCTTTTTTTGCGGTTTGGGAATTTGCGCCGCAAATTCCCAAACCGCAAAAAACCGGGCTTTCCGCTTCAATCTTTTGGCTGCGCCAAAAGGATTTCCGCTGCAATCCCTTGTGCATCGGCAGATCAGAATAAGGCCCATAACCAGCCGGTCGCAATTTTGATGCCCCGGTAAACGCACGCGGGAGCGTGTTTTTGATAACAGGCTTTCCGGGCAAGAGGCCCTAAAATGCCCTTGTCGTATATACAGGTTACGGGCCGACAAAATTGCGTGATGTGCCACCAGGCAGAGCGCGTTACGCGCTGTGCGCGTCTTTATCACCACCGGCTGCCGACGCACAGCGGCAGCGCAAAATCACTTCGCAATTTTGCCACCAGGTCAGGACGCATGGGTGAGCAGAAAAATTGCATACGCAATTTTTCGACCAGCCCTCTTGCGCGCTCAGGGGTTTTCAAGATATTGAACAGGCTCTAAGAAACACCCGCCTGACGCAGTTTTTCCCTCAGAGCTTCAACCTTCGCGGTAATTGCTTTTTCCTCCTCCGCTGTCGTCATATCCTGAGGCCGTATCACCCGTTTATTAGTAAATCCCAAAAGACTAAGCGCGAATTTATTTGCCGCTGTCGCGTTTTTTGACATGGATAGTATTTCCGAGGTTTCCGCGACCAAAGCGTTTAATTCCATAGTACGCTGATAATCCCGCGCCGCGCCCGCTTCGTACAGGCGGACAAACAATTCAGGAAAAAGCGGGGCTATGGACGGAACATACCCGCAGGCCCCCTGGAGAAAAGACGCGGCGGCATGAGCGGTTATTCCCTGCAAAACACTAAAATCCGGATCGGCGGCAAACACGCGGAGCACTTTCTGAAATTCCGTAAAATCCCCGCTGGAATCCTTGATGCCCGCAACCCTGTCCATCGCGCCAATTTTAATCATTGTAGCGGCGCTCAGCTTCATCCCGGTAAACGGCGGAATATTGTAAAGAATTAAATCAATAGCGGTCTCACGAATAATGTTTTCAAAATGCCTCACCGTCTCATCCTGTGAAGTATGGCGTGCGTAAAAAATGGAAGTAACAACCGCGCACGTTCCTCCCATCTGTTCCAGCCGCTTTATATTGTCAATGACACGGCGGCTACCCGAATCCATAACGCCAGCCATAACAGGAATCCTTCCGCCAAGCTCATCAAGCGCAATCTTAATCGCCCTGTCCCGCTGCTCCTGAGTCAAGCCCATTGTCTCGCCGTTCGTACCAGCGACAAACATCCCCTGAATACCATGATCGGCGCAATGCCGCAGCAGCGCGCGAAAACCATCCTCATCAACATTTTCATTTCCGTCCACCGGCGTAATAATCGGCGGGATCACACCATAATATTTTCTGGCCACTTCTCCTCCCTCGCTGATACAAAAATCCCTCCAAAAGATAAACTATTCTAAACCTGGAAAATTCCGCAGTCTATAGACGTATCTTTTCAGTTGTTGCACAAATCTAAGATTATAATGGCGCGCTCTTTTGCCTGTGGAGGGGTAAAAAAAAACCACAGACTTGCGAGAGAACCGGAAGGTTATCGAACAAGTCTATTTATTGTTTTTCCAGGTTCCATCTTATCTCTGAGTAATCAACAAAGCATACCCGATTGATAAAATTTAATAGTGCGGCAGTTTCAATAAATTCATTTTTCATAGGTTCTCTTAAATAAAAGTTCCCACAAGTAACGGGAAAAATCAATAAACCTATTGAACCGTTCATGAATACTCGTTTAGAAAACCTTTTACGCCGCACCGCCTGACCCCTCCCGGTACACCGGGCAGGTCATTCCGCCGCACTTTATTCCTGCGCGGAATCTCCGCCACAGTTGTCCGCCTTTGCCCCCAATAGACTTGCCCCCAATAGACTTGCCATTAATGCGGAGTTTCAAAAACGGCTGCTATCTCTTTCATGTATTCGCTGATGGCGATGTGCTGCGGGCAGTGCGCCTCGCACTGCCCGCATACCGCGCAGCCGGAAGCCTTTCCATGGTTCTGACTGAGATTCATGTAATGGGCCGCGTGGACAGGAGCAAAAACAAAGCGTTTTTGATCGTTGTACAGGGCAAAATAATCCGGTATCGGGATTCGAGCGGGGCATACTTCAACGCAGTAGCGGCATCCGGTACAGGGAACCGCTATAGCGGCAGTGATGATTTGCTTTACTCTGTCAATACAGGCTGTTTCCTCCACGCTGAGCGGCTGAAAATCCCGCATATATGAGATATTGTCAAGCATTTGTCCAGAACCGGACATACCGGAAAGCACCATCATAACATTTTCCTGGCTTGCCGCGAAACGTATCGCCCAGGACGCCGCGGATCTGTGCGGGGAAAAGCCTTGTAATATTTTCTTCGCAGCTTCCGGTATCCGCGCCAGGGCGCCGCCTTTGAGCGGCTCCATGACAATGACAGGTTTCCCGTGTTTGACACAAACCTCATGGCACAGGCGCGCCTGTATGTCCTCGCTGTCCCAGTCGGCGTAGTTCAACTGAATCTGAACAAAATCCACCTCTGGATGGGAAGCCAGTATGGCATCCAGGAGCTTCGCGTTATCGTGATAGGAAAATCCTGTTTTCCCAACCAGTCCCTGTTTTTTCTTTTCCTGAATGAACGAAAAACAATCCATCCTTTGCGCCGTCTCATAAATGGCGCTGGTAATGCTGTGTAGTAAATAATAATCAAAATATGTTACGCCGCATTTTTCAAGCTGTTCATGAAAGATTCGTTCCATGTCGTCTTTTTGCTGTATCATCCACGGCGGCAGTTTTGTGGCCAGACAGAAGTCTTTCCGCGGATGACGTTCCACCAGGGCTCTTCTGACCATCGTTTCACTGGTATAGTCGTGATACATATATGCCGTGTCGAAATAGGTAAAGCCCTGCTGTAAAAAGGTATCCACCATTTCGCACATCTGCGGAAAGTCAATGCTTGTCTGGTCGCTTGAATCCAAAAGGGGCAGACGCATTGTTCCAAATCCCAGTTTTTTCTGTTTCATGGTTCCTCCCGCGTGTCTATAAATTACCAGTATCCTGTTTCAATCCCAGGAAAGCCCGGCTGGTCGCAAAATTGTGAAGCGAAAAATGCGCGTACTGATTTTGAAACAGTTCTATTAACGCCGCGGCCCTTACTGTTCCCGTACCCCGTTTTTGCGCAGCCACGCAGATATGGCTTCCGGCAGTGAAGCGCCGCCGGAAGCGCGAAGCGCAAGGGTTTCAGCAAGCGCCGCGCGAGGGGCCAGTTCCGCGATGACGGAACGGCTGCGCCCCGGACCTCCTCCGCCGTGGCTGCAAAAGGGAATAATTGTTTTACCGGAAAGATCGTATTCCGCGAGGAACGAAGCGACCGGCATAGGTATTGAAGACCACCAGATGGGATGACCGAGAAAAATAATATCATACTTTTCCATATCCGGCACACGGGTTTTCAGCGCGGGCCTCGCTCGCTGCCGCTGCTCCTGCTGCGCCTGCTCAACAAAGGCATCGTAATTCCGCGGATAGGGAACAGCGCATTCAATTTCAAAAAGATCCCCGCCGGTTTGCCGCTGGATTTGCCGGGCCAGTTCACGGGTGTTGCCGGTCTGTGAAAAATACGCTACAAGAATCTTTTTTGTTCCTGCCTGATTCTGCGCATTCAGTTCCATTCGCGCCCCCAAAGAAAAAAGCGATAAAACTAAAAACAGAATTCTTTTCATTTTTTCTGCCTCCATAAAGACCCGCCGGAAATTACCGGGCACGTCTATTCCACATACACTGAAAGTTTCACTGCCAGTTCCGCGCGGGATGAGTTTCTTACAATAACACGGTAGGGCGGTAGATTGAAAAGATACAATACTGACAAATTCCTGCCTGATCGGGCCGGGAGGCGGCGCGTGAATCCCCTTGTCCCAGATACGGCTTTTTCGCGTTTATCGGGACACACAGAAATATCTATCCTCATATTTTCGGGCGCATTTTTTTGCCCGCAGCCGGGCAAAAAAACCAGGCTTTCCGCTCCAAGTCCTCGGAAGCGCCAATGCGTTTCCTGTGGGCTTTCCGCTACAATGCGCCCGAGGACGGTCGCTTTCCGATCGGTATGGATTGTCGTAGGCGCTGACGCGCCCACGGAATCCCTTGCGCAACGGCAGCTCAAGGCCAGGCCCTGAAATTGCCGTGAGGCAATTTCAGGGGTGCATAATTGCTGTTCGGCAATTATGCGCTGCAACCCGGCGGTCGCGATTTTGTTCCCACAAAATTGCGTACGGAAAGCCGGGTTTTCTGCGGTTATGCCGCAAGAAATACGCAATAATGATCGGGAAAAAGTAAATGCGG
Source organism: Spirochaetales bacterium (assembly GCA_031266855.1). GTDB lineage: Bacteria > Spirochaetota > Spirochaetia > DTKZ01 > DTKZ01 > JAISAF01. The sequence goes on along the minus strand of JAISAF010000155.1, from coordinate 3,713 downwards.
GAACTCTGGATGTTTATCGTCCTTATTGACAAGGACGGGGACAGGAGATAAGTTTCAGATATCGCGGGAAACAATTATGGTAAAGACTGAGCGTATAGACCTTGAAAAAACCGGAGCGTATCTGAGGCGGGCGCTGCTGCGACTTATGCCCCGGCCCGGATGTCTGGAAACGGGGATACGCGGATTTCAAATAGTGCGTATGAACGGGCCTACCTCCTTGCAAGTGTGTTTTTATGCGCCGAAAATTATTGTGCAGCTTCAGGGAACCAAGCATGCGCTAATAGGTTCGCAGGAATTTGTGTACAGGCGCAATAGCTGTATGGTGTCGATGCTTGAGCTTCCTACAATGGGCAGGATTACCGGCGCAAGTCCCGAAAAACCGAGTCTGGCTGTCCGGCTAGATATTGACAGTTCGGTAATTGCGGGTCTTCTGGCGGAGATGCCGCCTCGTTTGCCTGAACCCTCTTTCGCAAAGGGGGTGTCGTTTACTGAGGTAGATCCGTATATACTGGATGCTTTTTTGCGTTTGACTGAATTACTTGTGGAAGGGGAGCCGCAGGAGGTTCTGGCGCCGCTCGTCATCCGTGAAATACATTACCGGCTGCTTACGGGGCCTTTAGGAAGTCAGTTGCGGCTGATACATACCCGTGGTTCACAGAGTAATCAGATCGCCCAGGCGATTTCATGGCTGAAGGCCAATTACAGGGGGCCGTTTGACATAAATACGCTTGCGGATATGGCTAATATGGCACCGCGTACCTTTAACAGATATTTCCGGCGGCTGACGACGCTTAGCCCCTTGCAATACCAGAAGCGGCTACGTTTATATGAGGCGCAGCGGCTTATGCTAACGGAAAATCTGAATGCCAGCGATGCCGCGTATTCAGTGGGGTATGAAAGTCCGGCGCAGTTCAGCCGGGAGTATAAACGGATGTTTGGCGATGCGCCTCTGCGAAGCACGAGGAGGATTCTCGCCAGGTAGCGGCATGGTATTAAACCCGCTTGCCGGAATAAACGCCAATGCCCTGATAGTTTTTAGGGCTTTCCTTGATAACAAATGTGTAGAATAGTAAGATGACTGGCAAATGGTATCTTTTATGGAAAGATCGATGGAATGGATACTCATGTAGAAGGGGAAAACGCAATAGAAATATCAGGGAATACCGCGGGATACGGGATCGAAAAGAACAGAAAGTTCCCGGATAACTCTATTGAAAAACCAGTTGGAAGGATATAAGATAAAAAGAGGAATTTTTATGGACGATTTAAATAAAAAAATCAGGGAAAACCTGGACGGAAAATATTTATTTGTATATGCGCATGAGTTTAACGAAGCGATAGAATGGGCCTTGAAAAATAAAATAGAACAAATACAAATCCGAGGGGTAGCTGGCAGGGAAAACAGTAATACGGTTTCCGACTTCAAGGAAATAGAAAAACTTGCCCCGTATTTAAGAAAAATTTCGTTTGCTGGTTTATTGGATAATGCCATAATCAATTTTGATAGTATTTACTCGCTAAAGAAACTGGAAAAAATATATATACTATGCAAACAAAAATTTTCTCTTGATGTTTCCCGGTTTAACTTAAAACATTTAGGCGCTGAGTATTGGAAGGGATTAAAAAATATCGAAAAAACAGAAACACTGGAAAGTATGGTTATAACAAAATATCCGCACGAAAATATACGTGAATTATTAAGTTTGAAAAACCTGAAAATATTGCATATATACAGCTCGAAAATAAAAACATTGGAAGGTATTGAGAAATTAAATAATTTAGAGGAACTGTCTTTGTCAAGGAATAATAATCTGGAAAGTATAGCCGAAATAAAGAATATAAAATTATTAAACAGCTTTTCTATTGAAAAATGTAAAAAAATAACGGATTGCGCTTTTGTGTATGAAATGGAAAATATAAAGAGACTGTATGTAAACCGCTTTGTAAAATCAGGGACGCTCTAAAAACTATGTATAAATTCCAGTTGAATTTTATGGAGCCGAAGGTGAAACGGATAAGAGCGGGAGCCGCGCTTTGTACGCTGCTGCTTATTGGTATGGCGGCCTGCGGGCGGGACTTGCCGCGTAGTGAGATTCCTGTTCCCTCTGGTTCGGCGGCCGGGCAGGTGGAGCCGGAAAGCACGGAGGCGACAGGGCTTTCGGGGGAGAAACGGCTGGCGCGCGCGCTGGCGGAAGCTATGACGACCAGGGAAAAATGCGCGCAGCTTCTTATGATTGCGGTGGGTATCAGGCCGGAGGTCCCGGAGGATTTCGGGGAACTGATGCGGGATGTTCCGGCTGGGGCTGTCCTTTTGCTGTCGTACAATATTGCGGAAAGCCCGGAAAAAATCATGGGGCTGAACGCCGCTTTCCAGAAAACCGCTGCCGTGGCGGGGAAGGGCGTTCCGTTTCTGATAGCCCTGGATCACGAAGGCGGAACTGTCTACCGTCTGGGGGCTGCCGCGACCCGCATTCCCGGCGCTTCTCGCGTCGGGTCTTTTCTGGAGAAAAGCGCGAACCGCTCCTCCGGGCCTGTTTTTACGGAGGCTTTGCACGCGCTGTACGCGGCTTCGGCGAAGCAGCTCGCGCTTCTTGGTTTTTCCTTGAACCTCGCGCCGGTACTCGAACCTTTGGGTGAGGAGAACAGGGAATTCCTTCGCCACCGTTCCTACGGGGCGGATCCGTATACCGTAAGCCGCGCCGGTGAAATTTTTATTCGCGCTATGGGGGAGGGCGGTGTCCTTGCCGCGGGGAAGCATTTTCCCGGGACGGGGAGAGGCGATCCGCACGAAGTCCTGACCCGTCTTAATATGGCTATAGATATGGAGGAAGGTACTGATCCCGATATAGAGGGCGGTGGGGAAGATGCTTTTCCGTCCGGGATTTTTCCTTTTCACAGGGCGGTGGCAGGGGGAGGGCTTGCCGCGCTTATGGTTTCCCATGTCCTTGTTCCCGGGATGGATCCCCTTTTGCCGGTAAGTCTTTCGGGTTCCGCGCTTTCATTTATCCGGCGGCGGCTCGGTTTTGAAGGAATCATTCTTACTGACGACATAAATATGAAGGCGGTCAGCGCCGGGCGCGGCGCGCAGGAGGCCGCTGTGGCAGCCCTGGCCGCGGGGGCTGATATGATTATGTATCTTGACGAACGGGGTATCCGCGCGGTTCATTCCGCTCTGGTCAGGGCGGTGGAGGAGGGCCGGCTGCCGCGGGAGCGTCTTGAGGAGGCTGTGGTTCGCGTCCTTGAACAGAAAATCCGCTTGAATCTGTGGAAGCGGACAGGCGAACTGATGCGGGCCGCGGAGGATGGGGAAAGCCTTTCCCGCCGCGGCGGGGAGTTTTCCCTTCTGAAAAAAGAGGGGGACGCTTTGCTGCGGAACATGGAACAGGCGGCCTCCCGGCTTCCATAGTACCTGGTAACTCTTAGAGCCTGTTCAATATCTTGAAAATCCTTGGGTACGCAAGGAGGCTGGTCGAAAAATTGCGTACGCAATTTTTCTGCTCGCCCATGCGTCCTGGCTGGTGGCAAAATTGCGAAGTGATTTTGCGCTGCCGCTGCGCGGCGCAAGGGATTGCAGCGGAAATCCCGCAGGATTTGCATAAGCAAATCCGAGGAATTGAAGCGGAAAGCCCGGTTTTTTGCGGTTTTGGGTTTTTAGGGGCAAAAAAACAAACCCCAAAAAAATTTTGCAAAAAATGTTTATTTGTGTATATTTT
>JAISAF010000209.1 GCA_031266855.1 Spirochaetales bacterium | reverse complement strand
TGAAGGACTCATTACGCATAACAGCATTACTGCTGTGTAACAATAGACTTGTTCGATAACCTGCCGGTTCTCTCACAAGTCTGGCGGATTTGCCGTAAAATGGCGGCAAATTCCGTTATTTTTATATTGAAACTATTCCCGAAGCTATGGGGTTTGCTCTATTATTCTTTGCTTCTTTTACTTCTTCGACTTCGCGGTAAAATTGGTTCTCAAGCTGCCGCGTAAGGGATCGAAGCGGAGAGCCCGGCCCCGCCAGCGGCGGGGATACGCCCATGAGAAATTTTTTAGCTGGTACAGGCTACTGCTGTTTTTGCAATTGTTTTTTGTTGACGCAATTATATGGCAGATTTCCGCCCAGCACTTCAATGACCGATTTCGCGACTTTCTGATGCTGTTCAAGTTCCGCCTCCGCGGAATTAAACGCGCAGTGCGGGGTGAAGATCGCGCTTTCGCAACTGAATATCGGGTGATCCGGCGGCACGTTCGGCTCGCCCTCAACGGTATCCAGGCCCGCGGCGGCAACCTTTCCGCTTTTCAGGGCCGCGGCAAGATCGTCAAGGCAGATGATAGGCCCGCGGGCCGTGTTGACAATGATTACGCCGTTTTTCATTTTCGCGAAACTGTCTTTGTTGAACAGATGATGGGTTTCCGGCGTGTAGGGGCTGTGAATGGATACGATATCCGCCTGTGCCAGAAGCTCGTCGAAAGTTACCTGGCGGACAGCGTTCTGCGCGAATACTTCCGCGGGCAGGTACGGGTCAAAAGCGAGCATATCCATTTCGTAGGGTTTCATATAACGCGCGAGGGTTTTCGCTATTGCGCCGAAACCCGCAAAACCCATTTTCAGCGTTGACAGGCGGTGAATGCGGTAGCCATACGTTGTTTCATACCTGCCGCCGCGCATAAGTCTGTCCTGTAGCGTTATTTTGCGGCAGCAGTCAAGAATCATGGCGAAGGCGTGCGTAGCCACATCCGGCTGGCAGTAGTCCGGCAGATTACACACGGCTATGCCGCGCTGCGTCGCGTCAGGAACATTGATGGTGTCATAGCCGATACCATAGCGTACCAGTACCTTGCACTTTTTTAAGCTGTCCATCAGCTTTCCGTTCATATCGACATAACACAGGCCCACGGCATCGGCATCAGAGGCGAGGCTTTCCATCTGCGCGGCGGTTTTACACTCCCCGATAACGCACTCTATTCCCGCTTCCCCAAGGATTTTCTTCTCCACGCCAAAATCGGCGCCCGCCAGGGCCTGTGAATCCAGCATCACGTATTTTTTCATGTTTTCTCCTTTTTTTGAAAGCCTGCGCTTCCTCTTCGCGTTTTGCCCAGAACAGTATTCCATACCAGGAACATAGCATACCCGGAAGAACGCGAAAAAGCTATACCACCGGCAGCTCAAAATCGTGACCTGATTTTGAAGGCAGGAATCATAAAATCTGCGGAGTTTTTAGAAGTTTCCATAAAGAAATTGACAAGTACGCATGAAATTGATATAGTATACGTATGGAGGACCTTATGAATCGAAAATTAACTTTAAGTTTGGATTCCAGTGTGGTAGATTTTGCCCATGCTTTTTCTAAAAAATATAACAAACCAATTTCCAAAATAGTAGAAAATTATTTTATTGAATTAAAGGAACAAAATGCTACAGATCTTCCGAAAGACCTTGAAGAATTATATGGCATATTTGAAGGCATGGACGCGCCAAATAAAAAGGAATTGAGGAAAATATTTCATGAAAAGAATAGTAATTGATATTAATATTTTTATGGATTTTCTTTTTAAGAGAAACGGACATGAAAAGGTTGCGGAAATATTCAAACACTGCATAAAAGGAAATGTGATGGGTTTCTCCTGTGCGCATGAAATAACAACATTGAATTACTTCCTCAGTAAATCAAATAAAGACAAGGTAAAAGTCAGGAAGATAATTTCAGGAATAATGAAACGGTTTAAGGTGATTGCGACAGATGAAGAAATATTGACCAGGGCATTACATTCAGATATAGATGATTTTGAAGACGCGGTAATTGAAATATCAGCCAAAGAAAACGATGCTGAATATATACTAACAGGAAACACAAAGGATTTTAAAAAAAGTATTGTTAAATCTATCACACCAGAAGAACTGCTGGTTATTTTAAGGAATGACATTTTAGAAGAACGTAAAAATAAATGATTGTTTGACCGTCCTAGGGTTTTGACTTTCTCAACAGATATGTGCTTTGCCGCCTGTTGTGCGGTTTTGCGGAGTTTACAGCAAGGCAATTTTTTTCGTATACTGTTTTTCCGATGACCGGCCAGCTTAGGGAAACAGATATGTACGCGCCCTTGGCCGCTTTCCTGCGGCAGGAGGGGTACACCGTACACGCCGAAGTGCTGGGAACGGACATAGCGGCGCGCAGGGGAGAAGAGCTTCTTCTTGTCGAAATGAAATTGCGCTTTAATCTTGATGTCCTGCTCCAGGCTGTAAGCAAACAGGGCGCGGCGGACAAAACCTGCATCGCAATTTCCTCCTCCAGCGGGAAACGCCCGCAAAAATGGAGCGCGGTTAAGGATATTCTGCGCCGTCTGGGGATAGGGCTTTTTATAGTTCATTTTTGCCCGCCGCTCGCGCCGCAGGTGGAGGAAGTTCTGGCGGCGGAAGATTTTCGCGCCGTAAAAATCCCGCGTAAAAAAAGGAAAGTCCGCGCCGGCCTTATCCGCGAAATGGAGGGCCGCCCCGCGAACTTTAATACTGGCGGTTCGGTAAAAAAGAAAATCGTTACCGCCTACCTGGTCAATTCCCTGCGGGTCGCCGTTCTTCTGCGGAAAAACCAGAAGCGGGCAGGGGAGCCTCCCGCGCGGGGCGGGAAAAGCCGTCCGGGTTTAAAAGCGGAAAAAACAGGCGCGTCCCCCGGACTTTCCCCACAAAAACTGCGCGAACTGGGAGCGCCGCAAAACTGCGGTTCTATTCTGTATAACAACTTTCACGGCTGGTTTGAACGCCTGGGAACCGGCAGCTATGCGCTCGGCGCTACCGGGAAAGCCGCCCTGCGCGAATACCGGGATGTGATAAAAAGTTTAGAGAGATTTACCGCGAAGTCAAATAAGCCGAAGAAGGAGAGCTAATACTTCATTCCTATACTTATTTGACTTTCGCGTAACAGGCTTTAGAATTTTACACAAAGCCGGATAAGGAAGGCCGCAATGCTTTTTTCCCCGCTT
>JAISAF010000101.1 GCA_031266855.1 Spirochaetales bacterium | reverse complement strand
CTGTTTCCACAGCAATTTTTTCCCTTAGAAATGAAAATCATAAAGTGAAAGTTTTTAGAGCTTCCCTTATGGGCAATTTGCCCCGGCAAATTGCCTCCGCCGGGTTGCAGCAGGTAATTGCCGCTGGCAATTACCTGCCCCTGCAATTGCAGGGCCTTATTCTGAGCTGCCGCTCAAAATTTTTTCCGCTTCTTTCAATCAAACCTCATTTTTTTCTGTAATAGTATTATGTGGAGAAACATTACTTCCCCACCCTGGGGGCAGCCTTGATTCTCCGGTACATTATGGAGTACATTTTTCAGGAGGGATTTTTATGACGGAACCAACATCAGGCGAAGGCCTGACTTTTGAAAAAGTCTGGGTCATGTTTCAGGAAACCGGACGGCAAATCAAAGAAAACGACAGGCTCATGAGAGAACGCATGGAAGAGAGCGACAGGCGTTTGAAAGAACGTATGGAAGAAAGCGACAGGCGTCTGAAAGAAAGCCAGGCGGAAACCGATCGGCAAATGAAAGAAAGCGACAGGCGTCTGGAAAAAAGCATGGCGGAAACCGAGCGCAAACTCAAGGAGGCTTCCCGTATGGTGGGGGATTTGGGCAACAAGTTTGGAAAGCTCGCCGAACATCTTGTGGTGCCCAGTATGCTCGAAAAATTTAACGCCCTGGGATATGAGTTTACCAGAACCTGCCGGAATATTAAGATTCAGGGGCCTGATAAAAAACCCCTTACGGAAATCGATATTTTGCTCGAAAACGGGGATTCCGTGATAGTTGTGGAAGTTAAATCCGAATTTACCGACGATTATGTCCAGCAGCATGTGGAGCGCATGAAAAAGCTGCGGCGCTACTGGGACGCTCATAACGACAACAGGAAACTGATAGGAGCTGTGGCGGGAGCCATTATGGAGGACAGCGTAAAAGATCTGGCCCGTGTGACAGGTTTTTATGCAATAGTCCAGTCAGGCGATACGCTGAGAATAGAAGTCCCGGAAGGCTTCACGCCCAGGGTATGGTAGGGCAACAAACCAGTGTCAGCAGGTTACGCAAATGAGAAACAAAAAAATATCCGTACCTGCTTCAGCCTCCCCTCCCCGTACACAAATGGGATGAAGCAGGTACAAAATTCTTTTTCTTCATTCGGCTTCGCGGCAGGAATCCGGTAGGTCATGTTTAGTGCCATGACCAGGGATCAGATTTCCTCGTCCGCCTGAAACTTCCCGGTAAGATCGGGATATTCTTTTTCCAGTGTCTCGGTAGATATTGATTCAATCAAGATAAGAAAAGAATCAATAGAGCTGTTCGGAAACCTCAGTTTCCGAACAGCTTAGGGAATGGTTTCAATATAAAAACAGCCGAATTTGCCGCCATTTTGCGGCAAATTCGCCAGACTTGTGAGAAAACCGGAAGGTTATCGAACAAGTCTAATGCTAAAACTGCGGAAGCGAAAGGAATATTCCAGAAACCTGCCGTATGAATCCTTTATGCTGGTCGTCTGTTTTATCCTGCCTGTGCTTTCTAAAATAAGGCCAATGAAATAAATAACAAATAATTCATTGATATGGCAGGCGTCGGTTATTTTACTGTACTGTGCATCGGTTATGGCAAATGGCCGTAATTTCAATATCCAGTAAGCATATAAAGCGGCCTCTTTACATTCGTTTATTTCCATGTTGTGAAAACACTAGTAATATGCCTTACGCTTGTCAACACGGACTATGATGTCTATAAGGGTAAAATTTGAAATATGCTTTTCCACAAACCGCTTATTGAATGCTTGCAGCAGCTTCTCTATATCTTCATAAGGAATTCGTTTATAGCTGAGGCTCTTATTCCGCTCATTCGGCATGATTACAGAATTATCTTCCTGACAAAGACCGGGGAGGAACTTATATCGGATTTTCCATTCTGGAGAATGTTCAGGAATCCATTTTTGGCGCCCTGTATCTGGGGCCGGTTTCCGTCTGTCCAATTAAAAACCTTATCCGCCATCTCTTTGACATCATCCGCGGTGAGACCCGGAATGACCTCTCTTTCTTCATTAGTCATAAATATTCCCCGCTATGTTCTATTCCACCCCAAAAATGTATCCTTACTTAGTAACAATAACCAATAAAGATAAAAATGTCTATACTTAAGGACATTTGCGTTTACTTTTGAAAAAGGCGTATAGCATCTTTTTCGTCTGCTTCCAAAGCCGCAAGCGCGGGCGCGGGGGTAGTGTTATGCGAAATGAATATCCGGCGTCCCGGTGAATGCGGAAGGCATTCACCGGGACGCGCTGCCGCTGGGCGGCGCGATTTTGCGAAGCAAAATCGCGTGATTTACCCCCAGGAGTTTTTTTGCGGTGCAAAAAAAATACTGGTCTGCTGCCGCTGGTGCGCGCGCGAGGGATTGCAGCGGAAAGCCCGCAGGATTTGCATGAGCAAATCCGAGGACTTGGAGCGGAAAGCCCGGTTTGCGGCGTTAGCCGCAAAGGCGCCAAAATTCCGAATCAGAGAAATTAAATAAGAGGAGAAACATACATGCCGAAATCACAGCTTATCGATCCGAAAGAAGTACGCAAGGCGGGGAAACTTTCCTTCAAGGATATTCCC
>JAISAF010000007.1 GCA_031266855.1 Spirochaetales bacterium | reverse complement strand
TGTTTTGATTTTAATGAGGTCTATATCATTATAGTCTTCTATATTCAGCAATATTTTAAATTCATTTTTTATATTATTTAATGATACGGCGTTCATTTCAATATTGATAATTTCGTTTTTCATTTTACCTGATATTATCCTATTCTCAAGAGCTTGTCAACAATGTTATAATCAACCGCCCCGCTGCAAGCGGCGGGGAATGGTTGTTTCCGATAGGTATGGATTGTACCTGCGGGTTTAATACCAGTGTCATCCAACAATACGGCAGAATTAAGAACCGCCCCAAGGGGCGGGAATGGTCGCAATTTTGCTCGGCCCTTAACCTGTTATACGCCAGGAAGTTTTTTAGGGCCTCTTGCCTAGGAAGCCTTGTTACCAAAAACACGCTTCCGCGTGCGTTTACCTGGGCATGGCAAAATTGCTGCTCGTCCATGCAGCCTGGGTATTAAACCCGCTTGCCGGAATCAAAGATATTATATCGGAATGTCTCCTGTCCGTCTGTTAAAACAGGGTTTTTTTTAATAAACATATTTTTCCCCTTTATTAACATTTTTAAATCATTCGATTTGTAGTTATAGTGTCTTTTATCTATAAAACCCGCATTTGATAATTTTGGATGTTCTATTATTGGTTTTAGATTTCCGTCAAGAATATTTGTATCTACAAATCTAAAATCTATTAAATCTGGAAAATTTTCCAGAAAATCCAGGCTTGCTATTGTACCGCAACTATTTAAACATAAAACTTTTAATTTTTTTAATGATAATAATTCTGATGATATTTCAAATTTTTTCGATTTATCAATATGCAGCCATTCTATAGTCTCCTGAAGGGATGATAACCCGAAATCATTTTCCAATTTTGTACAATAATGGACTTCTAAACGTTTTATGCCCCGGATATTTTCAATTCCCCTGAAGGATTTATTATTTGCCCAGTTTAATTCCAGATAATCAAGTTTATTGTTTATAGGGAAATTGATAAAATCATTGCCGTTACATGCGTAGTACCATAATATTATATACTTTTTACTCTGAAAAAAATTCATATCCGATTTATTTTTTTTATAATCAATATTAATAAAATATTCTTCAGAAATATCATCAAACCGGATCGTGTTATTTTTCCAAAAATCCATTTCTTCTTATCCCCTTTTAGTAAATAGTATTATTCTTGTCAACCGGCGGCGAAACCGCTTAACATAATCAGACTTATTCAAAAACCTGCCGGTTCCCTTACGGAATTTGCCACTGGTTTGCGGCAAATTCCATAGACTTTTTGAAAAACCAGAAAGGTTATCGAATAAGTCTAATGAAATTTGTTATATTTTCTTTTCCTTTTGGCTCTTCTCTACCCAAGCCTGTATAACCTCGCTGAAATGTTTTCGGAAAAGCGCTATCCATGTTGAATCGTCAATCTCATTCGGCACACACGAATGAACACAATCGAACCATTGATACCACATCCAGTCGAACATATCCTCGGTGTGAGCCATCCACAAAAGCAATGCTTTGGCATCCCAGTCGGAAAGACTTTTTTTCTCCAATAAATTTTGCATTTCGGCTACGGCGGTTTTTCGCTCCGCGTCGGACACTGTTTTGTTCCAATACCCTAGTGCGGTATCCATAAATGCCCGAACCCGGTCTTTGCCCGCGGGGAGAAACAGCCGTTTGTCGAGCCTGTCAATCAAGTCATAAACAAACGCGATACGCCGCCTGTGCCAGGCAGCCGTTATGCATTCTTCATCCACGGCGTCAAGGATTTCAATTATCACATATACCGCTGAAAGCCCGTTTCCTGTATGTCTGTTCCATTCCTCCGCATCAAGCTTTATATGCGCTTCGATTGTTTTTTCCCGTTCCTCCGGCGTTTCCCGGGTGCTTTCCCAGGTTTCATAATAATAAGCGCGCTCATGTACCTCACCCCGCTTTAAACGCTCATAGCAGGAAAGGCACACCTTATTGGGCGGGGATATTGGTTCTCTTTCGCAAACAGGGCACATGGAATCTGTAAACATTTTTAACCTCGTTTTCCCGTAATATTAATTCGCCGGGCACTGTCATTATTAGCGCCATAGGCGTTTGAGAAATTATTTTTGAAAGTTTCAAATTATAATCTCTTGGAATATTATCTTCAAGAAAATCAACCCTCCCGCCGCTTGCGGCGGGGCGGTTGATTCTTCTGAAATTATTATGTTTTATTATTTTAATATTGTCAATTATTTTCCATTTATTTTTTTAGTCCATAATTTCTCAACCATTTTAGCCTTCATCGTTTTATATTCTGTCAGGGTTCATCGGCGGACAATATGGATATAGCACCCGGCAGTCTGTTGGTGATAGAGACGTGCATTCCGCTATGCTTCGTGCCTGGTGGCAAACTACGCAATTTTGCTCGGCCCTTTATCTGTTACACGCCGGGGACTTTTTAGAGCCTCTTGCCGGAAAGCCTTGTTATGAAGCTCCCGCGGAGAAGACTCCGCGGGAGCTTCTTTTGTCAAGGACTCGGGATTATATGGCATGGCTCATCAACTCCGCGGGAGTTGATGAGCCATGCCTTCCAAATCAAAAACACGCTCACGCATGCGTTTACTTGGGCACAGGCAAAATTGCGGCCGCATGGTTGTATGCAGCTAATTGCTGAACAGCAATTAGCTGCCCACTAAATTGCCACGGCAATTCCGGGAACTGATTCTGAGCTGCCGTCCGCTGGTGCGCGCGCCAGGGATTGTAGCGGAAAGCCCACAGGATTTGCATGGGCAAATCCGAGGACTTGGAGCGGAAAGCCCGGTTCCGGGGCCGCCTTGGGCGGCCCCGGAAGGCGCTATAATGACCGGGAAAATGTAATGGAGGAAGCCCGCGGCGCATTGCAAGTTGTACGGGTGCGGTATATTATGGGTATATTATATAGGGGTCTATTTTAGTTTTTGGAGGAAAGGATGAGGTTCAGAACTTATGTCATTTTGGCGGCGGTTTCGGTGCTGGCGGTAAATCTGGAAGCTCAATCGCTGCCTGATGGATTATATGCCAGGATTTCAACTGACCGGGGGGATATTCTGGTTCAGCTTGAATACGAAAAAACGCCGTTGACGGTGACAAACTTCGCGGGGCTTGCGGAGGGCAGGATAAAAAACTCCGCGAAAGCCGCGGGGGAGCCTTTTTACGATGGACTGAAGTTTCACCGGGTTGTTGATAATTTTATGATTCAGGGGGGAGACCCTCAGGGTACGGGCGCGGGCGGTCCTGGTTACATGTTCCCTGATGAGTTTGATAAAGACCTGCGCCATTCGGGGCCAGGTATTCTGTCTATGGCGAATGCCGGGCCGGGAACCAACGGCAGCCAGTTTTTCATTACGCATAAGGCAAGCCCGCATCTTGATGACAGGCATACCGTGTTCGGTCATGTGGTTGAGGGGCAGGATGTTGTTGATAAAATCAGGGAAGGCGATACAATTCAGAAGGTAACGATTATCCGCCAGGGGGCGAAGGCCCGCGCTTTCGCTGATGATCAGGCGGCTTTTGACGCGGCCCTGAGTGAACGGATTCTTCCCGATGCTGAAAAAACGGCTTCGGGTATCAGTTATAAAACGACAAAAACCGGAACCGGCGCGAAAGCGGGCCGGGGAAATTCTGTTACTGTTCACTATACGGGGGTTCTTTTTAATGGGATGGTTTTCGATTCCAGCAGGAACAGGGAGCCTCTCACGTTTCAGGCGGGCAGGGGAATGGTTATCAAGGGCTGGGAGGAGATGATCCTTGATATGAAAGAGGGCGAGCAGCGCACTTTTATTCTTCCGCCGGAACTTGCCTATGGCTCGCGCGGAGTCGGCGGCGCCATTCCCCCGGACGCGTGGCTGCTGTTTGAAGTGGAACTTATCAAAGTCGAGCGGTAGGGAGCGTGATAAAGGACAAGGCCCGGTCTGTTTTTGTTTGCAGGAGCTGCGGGCACAGTGAACCCAAGTGGATGGGCAGGTGTCCGTCCTGCGGGGAGTGGAACACCTTTCTTGAGGGAGCGCCGCCTAAAAAAAGCGGCGGCGCTGTGCGCGGGGCTGCCGGGAAACCGCAGAAAGAAGCTGTCCTCCTTTCCGGCATAGAGGCATCCGAAGGGCTGCGTCTTGGTTCCACAATCGCGGAACTGGACAGGGTTTTAGGCGGCGGCATTGTCAAAGGTTCCACCATTCTTGTAGGGGGCGAGCCGGGTATCGGCAAATCGACTTTGATGCTGCAAACCGCGGCGGGGCTGGGTATGCGGTACAGAACCCTGTATCTTTCCGGGGAAGAATCGCCGGGGCAAATCCGCCAGCGCGCCGACCGCCTTGGCCTTGATTCAAAAAATCTTCATATTTTTCCCGAAACGGAAATTGGCCTTGTGGAAGGATGCCTGCACCGGCTTGATCCGGAAATCCTTATTGTCGATTCGATTCAGACGCTGTATTCCCCGGAACTGGGAGCAGTGCCGGGTACCGTTAATCAAATCAAATTCTGCTGTCATGAGATTACCGAATGGACACGCCAGCGGGGAGCTTCGGTTTTTTTTATCGGTCATGTTACCAAGGAAGGAGCTATCGCGGGGCCGAAAATCATCGAACACATGGTGGATACGGTTTTGTACTTCGACCAGTCCGGCGGGGATATCCGCTTCCTGCGGGCCGCGAAAAACCGTTTCGGCTCGGTTGACGAAATCGGGCTTTTCTCTATGGGGGAGAAGGGTCTTGTCCAGGTTGCTGACCCGTCGGCCCTGTTTCTTGTGGAACGCGAGGGCAGCCTTCCGCCTGGCGTTGTTCCCGCGCCTGTGTACGAAGGCAGCCGCGTCCTCCTGGTGGAAATCCAGGCTTTGACAGTCCCGGCAAAAGGCGGCCTGTCGCGGGTATACTCCGACAGAATCGATCCGGGCAGGGTATCACGCATTGCCGCGGTTCTCGAAAAGCATGTAAACCTCCGGTTTTCCGATCAGGACGTGTACGTCAACGTCGCGGGCGGCATCCGGCTCGGCGAAGTGGGCATCGAGCTGCCCCTTGCTATGGCCCTGTATTCCGCGCGCACGGGCCTTGCCTTTCCCGACAACACCTGCGTAAGCGGGGAAGTAAGCCTTGCCGGGGAAATCCGCCCTGTCCCGCATTTCCGGCGGAGGCTGCGCGCCGCGCGGGAAATGGGTTTTTCCGTCT
>JAISAF010000407.1 GCA_031266855.1 Spirochaetales bacterium | reverse complement strand
ATGCGGTTTTTTGCGGGAGCAAAAAACCGCATACGGTAACACACGCGGAATTGCCTTATGGCAATTCCGCGGCCTGGGTACACGCGCGCGGCGCGGAGCGCCGCGCATGGCCGTGGAGGCCGCGGTTTTGCCTGTGGCAAAACCGCGGGCCCGGCTGCGGGCCGCCGCTGCGCGGCGCCAGGGATTGGAGTGGAAAGCCCGGAGGATTTGCATGGGCAAATCCGAGGACTTGGAGCGGAAAGCCCGGTTTTTTTGCCTGGCTTTGCGGGCAAAAAAAGGCGCTAGTGGGAACGGCTGTTGTCTTTGCGCGTTGAAATCCCTGGTGGTCTGTGATAGACTCTTCCTCCTTATGAAGATCGAAAGAAGGTTTACGCGGGAAGCTCATGATCCGTGCGGGGGTATGGATTGGGACGAGAGGGTTTCGGAGGTTAGGACGCCTGATGGGAGGACGCTTTTCCGGCAGGAGGGGGTGAGGGTTCCGGCGGGGTGGTCGCAGATGGCGGCGGATATTATGGCGCAGAAGTATTTCCGGCGGGCGGGGGTTCCGTTGGCGGATGGGGGCAGGGGCGGGGAGAGCGATGCGGCTCAGGTTTTTCACCGGCTTGCTTATACCTGGAGGGTGTGGGGCGAGCGGGCGGGGTTTTTCGATGGGGAGGGGGACGCGCAGGCTTTTTATGATGAGGCGGTTTATATGCTGGCGTCTCAGATGGCGGCTCCGAACTCTCCGCAGTGGTTTAATACGGGGTTGTACGAGGTTTATGGTATTGAGGGGCCGGCTCAGGGGCATTACTTTGTTGATCCGCAGAGCGGGGAGGTGGAGAGGTCGCGGAGCGCTTATGAGCGGCCTCAGCCGCATGCGTGTTTCATTTTAAGTGTTGAGGACGATTTGGTGAATGATGGCGGTATCATGGATTTGATTAACCGCGAGGCGAGGCTTTTTAAGTATGGTTCGGGTACGGGGAGTAATTTTTCGCGTCTTCGTGGGGAGAACGAGCCTTTGAGCGGGGGTGGTTTTTCTTCGGGTCTTTTGTCTTTTTTGAAGATTGCTGATCGTTCGGCTTCCGCGGTAAAGAGCGGCGGGACAACCCGCCGCGCGGCGAAGATGGTTACTCTTGACGCGGATCATCCTGATATTGGGGCGTATACGCGGTGGAAGGCGGATGAGGAGTACAAGGTCAGCGCTTTGGTGGCGGGGAGTACCGTGATTGCGCGGCATGTGTGTGAGATTGGGGCGGCGATTGTTTTATACGGCGGGGGATATGGTAAGGATTCTGCCGGGGTTTCCGGCGGGGATTCCGCTGAAGGGTCTGATGCTGATAAGGGTTTTGATGGGGCTTCCAGCGGGGGCGGGGATTCCGCTGAGGGGTCTGAGGCCTGGGCGCGTTTTGATCCCTGGCGTAATGCCGGTCTCGCGGCGGCTTTGAAAGCGGCTATCCGGGACGGGGTTCCGTCCCAGTATCTTTATCAATATCTGCGTCTTGTTAAGCAGGGTGTGGACGCGGGGCTTCCTCCTGTGTACACGGCTGACTGGAGGGGCGAGGCTTATAACACGGTGAGCGGGCAGGCTTCCAACAATTCGGTGCGTATCAGCGGGGATTTTATGCTTCGTGTCAGGGACGACGGGGACTGGCCTCTCTTGCCGCGTACCGGCGGGAAGGCGGTGAAAACCATCAAGGCGCGCCATCTGTGGGACGAGATTTGCCGCAGCGCCTGGCTCTGCGCGGATCCGGGGCTTCAGTTCCATACGACGATTAATGAATGGCATACCTGTCCCGCCGGCGGGGAAATCCGGGCTTCGAATCCCTGTTCGGAATATATGTTTCTTGACGATACGGCCTGCAACCTCGCTTCGCTGAATCTTCTGGCGTTTTACGATGAGGAAACGGGGAAGATGAATATCGGGGATATGCTTCACGCGGTTAAGATATGGACTCTGGTTCTGGAAATCAGCATCGTGATGGCTCAGTTTCCGTCAAAGGAGATTGCCCGGAGGAGTTGCGAGTACCGTACCCTTGGTCTGGGCTATGCCAACCTGGGGAGCCTTCTTATGGTTATGGGCCTTCCCTACGCGAGCGGGGAGGGAAGGGCGGTTGCCGCTTCGCTGAGCGCTATCCTGAGCGGGGAGGCTTATGCCGTTTCGGCCCTTCTGGCAAAGGATCACGGCCCGTTTGCGCGTTTTGCGGAGAACAAAGAGGCCATGCTTCGCGTTATACGCAATCACCGGAGGGCGGCGTACAACGCGCCCCGCGATGAATACGAGGGGCTTTCGGTTTATCCCCAGGGGCTGTCCCCTGATGAATGCCCGGACTATCTTCTTGCCGCGGCGCGGGACTGCTGGGATCGCGCCCTGCGCCGCGGGGAACAGTACGGGTACAGAAACGCCCAGGTGTCGGCGATTGCTCCTACGGGGACTATTGGCCTTCTTATGGACTGTGACACGACCGGGATCGAGCCGGATTTCGCTTTGGTGAAATTCAAAAAACTCGCGGGCGGCGGTTCCTTTAAAATTATCAATCGTTCGATTCCTCCGGCCTTGCGGCGGCTTGGCTACGGGGAAAAGGAAATCGAAAATATCGTGGCCTATTGCATAGGGCACGGGGAGATGCCCGCGGAGGGGCCGCTTTCCCTTGCCGCTTTGGAGGCGAAGGGTTTCGGGAAAGAAGAATGCCGCATCGTGCAGGAAGCGCTGCGGGGCGCGTTCTCCCTGGAAGAAGCTTTCCTGCCAGGCCTCTTTTCAAAGGAATTTCTTGAAGAAAAACTGCGCCTGTCTTCCGAGGCCTGCGCGGATCCGGCTTTCAGCCTGCTGCGCGCCCTGGGGTTCACGGATAGCGAAATTGAGGCCGCCGGTTTGTATGTTTCGGGAACCCTTGGCGTTGTTGGTTCGCCCGGTTTGAAGGAAGAACATCTTCCGGTTTTTGATACCGCGAATCCTTCGGGGCATGCCTCGGATCGTGTTATTTCCTGGCAGGCGCATATCGATATGATGGCCGCCGTCCAGCCTTTTGTGTCCGGCGCCATTTCCAAGACAATCAATATGCCGAACTCCGCTTCTGTGCGGGATGTCAAGGGCGCCTATACTATGGCCTGGCAGAAAATGCTCAAGGCGGTTGCCCTGTACCGCGATGGTTCAAAACTCAGTCAGCCCCTTGTGACCCTTTCGGGTTCGGGAGACGCTCTGGCGGACGCTCTTGTGGCTCTTGAAGCTGAACTGAAAAACGAAAGCCCCTCTTCTGTAGCCGCGCCGGATACGCCGACCGCGCCAGACACGCCAGCCGCGCCAGACATGCCGGCCGCGCCAGACATGCCGGCCGCGCCCGCGCCGCCCAGGCCGTTTCAGGGAAGGAAACCGCTGCCCAACCGCCGCGCGGGTTATACGCAAAAAGCCAAAATCGGGGGGCACAGCCTTTTTCTGCGGACGGGGAATTACGCCGACGGCAGCCTGGGAGAGATTTTTCTTGATATGCACAAGGAGGGCGCGGCTTTCAGATCGCTTCTGAACAGTTTCGCCATCGCGGTTTCCCTGGGGCTTCAGTACGGAGTTCCCCTCGAGGAATATGTGGAAGCTTTCACGTTCAGCAAATTCGATCCCAACGGCATCGTCCACGGCCACGATAATATCAAAATGGCGACATCGGTTCTCGATTTTATTTTCCGCGATTTGGCCCTGGCCTACCTGCACCGCAGCGATCTCGTGCAGGTAAAGCCCGAGGACCTCATCTCAACGGAAACCACGCGCACTACGGTCGCGCAAAACCCGCCCCGGACATCTTCCAGCCGGACGGTAAAACGCGGTGGCAAAAACCAGACTCCTCCCGAACAGGAAGGAAAACTTGCCGCCTATAAAACCGCCCGCTCGCGGGGCTATGAAGGCGACCCCTGTCCCGCCTGCGGGCATTCGACGCTGGTCCGTAACGGAACCTGCCTGAAATGCGAAACCTGCGGCTCTACGACAGGATGTTCATAACAGACGGGCGCCTCCCCGGCGCTTCGCGCCGGGGCCGGGCTTTCCGCTCCAAGTCCTCGGATTTGCCAATGCAAATCCTGCGGGCTTTCCGCTCCAATCCCTGGCGCATCGGCAGATCAGAATAAAGCCCCGGAATTGCCTCACGGCAATTCCGTGCGTATAACCCCGGCGGGCCGCGATTTTGCTTCGCAAAATCGCGCGGTTTCCCGCAGCGCCCAGCGCTACGCGCTGGACGCGCCGTGCCCCCCGCCGCCCGCCGCCGCTTTGCGGCGGCGGCCAGAAACGGCACCCCGGAATTGCCTCGGGCAATTCCGTGC
>JAISAF010000366.1 GCA_031266855.1 Spirochaetales bacterium | reverse complement strand
TTATATTGACAAGACACGAAAAAAGGTTGTAAAATACAACAATAAAAGGTTATTTCATAATTTAAGGAGTGTTTTCAATGATTAAAAAAAGAGTACTGTTCATCGCGGGTTTTTGTTTTATCTGTGAACTTGCGGTCTTTGCGGGCGGCGGGGGTTCAAGGCGCGTCCAGCGCTCAGCGCTGGACGCTGCGGTAAACCCCGCAATTTTGCCACCAGCACAGGCTCTTAGAACTTCCCATAATAATCACCCGCAATTTCATGATTTGCTATCTTCTTCAGCCGTCACATTCAGGGGACAGGGACGCTTCTTCCGCGGTTTCTATTTTCAGATGTGTCTGCACAAAGGCGCGGCATTCACTGCCGGGCCCTGTCCGCACCCTCTACCTGGTGTGCGCCCTTCTTTTCCCCCGCGCCTGGTACAGGGGTTTTATTTTATAACTTTAATTAACAACCCTACTGTTTTTTGCGCTTCCCTTTGGGCAATTTGGCGGAGAAATTGGCCTCCGCCGGGTTGCGCCCACTACAATCCATACCTATCGGAAAGCGACCGTCTTCGGGCGCATTGTAGCGGAAATCCCGGAGGGCTTGCGAAAGCAAGACCGAGGAATTGAAGCGGAAAGCCCGGTTTTTTTCGGTTTGGGAATTTGCGGCGCAAAGTCCCAAACCGAAAAAAATGCGCCCAAATTCCGAATTACAAACGGGTTTTTGAACAGAGTCTACGGCGTTTTTTATCAGTTTCGCGTAAAACGGCATAAACTCTCCACATGGGCGGTTTGGGGGTAAAAATCGAAGAGGCGGTACTGGTCGAGGGTATATCCATTTTCAAGAAGAAAGGCGCTGTCGCGGGCAAGAGTCCCCGCGTCACAGGAAACATACAGAATGAGGGGACTGCCCGTTTTTTTCAAAAAAGCCCGCACTGCGCCGGACAGACCCGCGCGCGGCGGATCGGCGACAATAAGATCCGGCGGCGTCTGCGCGTCCGCGCTGCCGGCGATCCAGTCTTCCACGCTGCCGGTAAAAACCCGCGTTGTGTCCGGGTTCAGGTTACGCCGGGCATAGGAGGAGGACAGAGGGTTTTCCTCGATCGATATGACATTTCGGAAACGATCCTCCAGGAATGCCGCGAAGGTTCCCACGCCGCCGTAAATATCAAGAGCGCGGCTGCCGGAAAGGCCGTTAAAGGCGCGGCCGATAAGTTTTTCCAGAAGGGGAATGTTGCTTTGGAAAAAACACTCCGGCGAGAAAACAATATCCTTTCCGCACAGTGTCAGGCGTATTTCATCGTCTTTCCTGAATGCCGTCCTGCCGCCGCTGCCGAAGACATGGATCCGCCCGCCGCCGCTGCCACTGCTGCCGTCACTGCCGCCGTGAAAATCCCTGCCCGCGGCTTTTCCTGCTTCCCCGGCAAGAAAATCATTTATTTCGGGAACAGCCGCGGGACAGTGGCGCACAGGGACGCATTCATCGCTTGCCGCTTTTTTGAATCCCCAGGGAAGCTCCCCGTCCGGGGTTCTGTGAAGCTGAACCCGGCTGCGGCAGCCGAAAGGGGCGGACTGTTCAAAAAGAATTTCTCCAGGCTCAACACGCCCTATCCTTTTGAATGTCTCCTGAACCATCCGCAGTTTTATATTCTTTTGCTCTTCATAGTCCGTATGCTGGAAATCGCAGCCCCCGCACAGGCCGAACAGGGGGCATTCCGGTTCACGCCGCAGCGGGGAAGCCTTTATAATCTCCAGGACTTGCGCGCGGGCATAATCCTTTTTTTCCCGGACAATTTGTACGCGCACGGTTTCTCCCGGCAGCGTATAGGGAATAAACACAACCTTTCCGTTTAACCGGCCCAGACCCGCGCCGCCGGAGGCGATCTTTTCTACTTGAATCAGGGCATCCGCGCGGGGATGACGGGAACTGTCTGTCATTTACCCCGCCGCTTTTGATAAAATACCGGCGGCTTTTTCTATACGGGCCAGGGTTTTTTCCTTTCCCACAAGTCTGATGGATTCAAAAAGCGGCGGTGAAACCTTGGAGCCGGTCACGGCGACGCGCAGGGGAGCAAGAATATTCCCCAGCCTGGTTCCGAGCTTTTCCGACAAAGCCCGGAAATCAGCCTCGTTCCCCTCGTCGGTTTTGTCGAAGAAGCCTGGCATCAGGTTTTTTATTTCTTCAAGGAAACGCAGGGCCTCGGCGGCGCTTGTTTTTTTCGGCAGAAGATCCTCCGCCGCGTAATCCGGCGCGTCTCCGAAAATAAAACGCAGAAGACCAGCCGCGTCAGCCAGGGAATGAAGCCGCTCCCTGATAATGGGGATTGAATCCAGAAGAGTCTTTTCCTCCCGCGCGGAAGGAGGATTTCCCAGAAGGTTTTCCTCCCACAGAAAAGGCAGAAGCCTGCGCGCGAGATCCGCTTCGGAGCATTCGCGGATGTATATACCGTTAAACCACTCAAGTTTTTTGTAATCAAAAACCGCCGCGGCCTTATTGAGTTTGTCCAGGGTAAAGAGCTGTTCCAGATCGGAACGGGAAAACATCTGCCGCGAATCATCATACGACCATCCAAGAAGAGACACGTAGTTGATAATCGCCTCTGGAAGATACCCGCCGCCGCGGAACTCAATCAGGCTTGTCGATCCGTGCCGTTTGGAAAGTTTCTGGCCATCGTCCCCCATAACCATAGGAAGGTGGCAGTATTCAGGCGTTTCCCAGCCGAAAGCCTGATACAGAAGAACGTGCAGCGGCCCTGAAGGAATCCACTCCTGGGCGCGCATGATATGGGTAATTTCCATAAAATGATCGTCAATTACGTTGGCAAGATGGTAGGT
This sequence comes from Spirochaetales bacterium, assembly GCA_031266855.1. Taxonomy (GTDB): domain Bacteria; phylum Spirochaetota; class Spirochaetia; order DTKZ01; family DTKZ01; genus JAISAF01. The sequence goes on along the minus strand of JAISAF010000366.1, from coordinate 4,158 downwards.
CGGAAAACCGTCGGATTTGAGAAGTACCGGATCCGGATTAATGTCTTTGTTCGCCCGTTCGATTGTGCCGATCAGCCTGTCGTGAAAACCCGTTGAACCTTCAAGGGGAATCCTCAGGCGTATAACGCAGGGTTCCCCCTTCTCCTTCCTGGCCAGAGCCTCCACAGGAGGAATATTCCGGCAGTGGCGGTCGTAACCCTGACCCGCGCCCTCCAGCGCCTGCTGTTCGCGCATCTGTTCCAGTCTCCCGGCGCTGCAAAAACAGTAATACGCCTGGCCGGAAGCCACAAGTTTCTGCGCATATTCGCGATACAGATCCGTCCGCTCCGACTGAAAATACGGCCCGTAGTTTCCACCCGCACGCGGCCCCTCGTCCCACTGTATGCCAAGCCAGTCAAAGGTATCATAAATATCCTGCAAAGCCCGCGGATCGTAGCGTTCCCTGTCGGTATCCTCTATACGCAGAATAAACTTCCCCCCCGAAGCCCGCGCGAAAAAATAATTAAAAAGCGCCGTCCGTACCCCCCCGATATGCTGCAAGCCCGTAGGGGATGGCGCATAACGCACACGCACACTCATATTTTTGTCCTCATAGTATAAATTATACAGAAAAATCAGCGCCTAAGTCTACGACCCATGAAAAAAAGGGCAGGGGAGCGCCGGGAAAAACGCGGGAAGGGTGAACCGCAAAAAAAACTTCTCTTAGAGCCTGTCCAAAATCTCCTTTAAGATTCGGAATTTGGGCGCATTCCACAGGGCGCGGTGAGCGCCCACGATAATAAGTTTCTTCTCGGAAAGCGACTGTCTTCAGGCGCATTTTTTACGGCTGTGCCGCAAAAAACCGGGCTTTCCGGGACTCCGCTATCGCTACGGCCACAGCGCTCCGCGCTGTGGCTGCTTCGCATCCCTCCAATGCGCCCGAAGATGGTCGCTTTCCTATAGGTATGGATTGTAGTGGGCGCTACCCGCGCCCCCGGAATCCCTTGCGCACGCACAGCGGCAGCGCAAAATCGCTTCGCGATTTTGCCACCAGCCAGGATGCATGGGCGGGCCCGCGAATTTGCGGAATGCAAATTCGCGGGCCCGCCCCCGCTCCTGGTATGCGGCTCCTCAGACCGCGTACCCAAAAGCTATGCCTTTCAGTTCACAGGGCGCACGGCCTTGCGTTATTATACCGCGCTAAGGTATTGGAGACAGCCGCGGGAGGCGCAGCGGAATGGCATGAGGCAAACCGCAGCCCGGGCCGCCGTAAGGCGGCGAAGCGTAAACAGGTCTGCCCGAGACTGCCGGATCAATCCTCAAAAAGCCAAACAGACGCCGCATATAGCGTACTTTATGCCAATCGCCACAGTATACGCGGCGGTTCCATGCCTCAAACGGATTTTTCCGGCAGCCTCGTTACGCGCGGTACGTTTTGTCTTTTATATTGGTACGCTTTTTATTCTTCATATTTTTATTTTTTCAATTGTTTTTCTATAAATACTATAAATGGTATTATTATTGCAACATTTATTATTCCAAAGAAAACAAATGCCGTATCATAAAATCACCAAAAAATGTTTATAATTAAATTGTATTGCAGGGGATCATTCTCTGCAATGGTTTTTAGATAATTTTTACACGAAATTCAAAAACATATTTCGTATAACTGGATATAAGCGCTATTAGTGTCATTTATATTGTAGTTTAGAGCGTTAAAAAGTAAGGGCGCTTTGGTCATTACTTTTTTCTTTGCCATACTTCCTGTTTTTGTATCTTTGAGACGGCTCCTGGTGAACAGAATAAGGCCGCCGGGGTCTAAAGCTGCAAGTGTCACGGCCGTCTGCAATCGTGGTGGCGGTGAGCCGGTTGGTGATAAAGACGTGCACAGCGCGTAACGCGCGGTGCATGGTTGTACGCACATAATTGCCAGTGGCAAATATGCGCCCGCGAAATTGCTTTGCAAATTCGCGGGCCGCCGCTGGGCGCGCGCAAGGGATTGGAGCGGAAAGCCCACAGGATTTGCATAAGCAAATCCGAGGACTTGGAGCGGAAAGCCCGGTTTTTTTGCCCGCCTTGAGCGGGCAAAAAAATGCGCCATTAAAAAATAAATCAGTGTGCGGTTTTAACCTTTGACCGCGCCCATAGTCAGTCCGCGGATAACGTATTTCTGGAAAATCATGGTCAGGATAATCGCCGGGGCAATAATGGCGACAGCCGCGGCCATAACGCCTCCCCAGTCGACTTCCGCGTAGGACATAAAATTATACACGGCGATGGGCAGCGTGCGGGTCTTTTCCATACTGAGTACTTGCGAAAACATAAAGTTGTTCCAGGAGAAAATAAAGCATAGGGTTGTTGCGGTTACTATGCCGGGCACGGACAGGGGCAGAACGATTACCAGAAAAGCCCGCATCCGCGAAGCTCCGTCGACCATAGCGGCGGTTTCCAGTTCTATGGGGATGCTTTCGAAATACGATGACATAACCCACACCACAACGGGCAGGGAAATGAGCATGTGCGAAAGGATGAGGGCGATATAGCTGTCCATGAGCCGCAGCCGCGAGAAGACAATATACCAGGGCATGAGAAACGAGATTCCCGGCATCAGCCGCGCTACCAGAATCAGCATCAAAAGCCGTTTCTGCATAAAGCGGGCAATGGAGTAGGCCGCGGGCAGGCCGATGAGTAGCGAAAAGAAAACCGCGCACGCGCCTACGATGCTGGAATTTTTTAAATACAGCAGAAAGTTTTGTTCGTTAAAAACGCGGGAATAATTCTGTAGTGTTGGTTCGAAAATAAACTTCGGCGGCCAGTGTATAATATCCACCTGCGTCTTTATGGACGACATAAACATCCAGAAAAATGGAAACATCATGGGGACAACAATGATTACTACAATAAAAGCGAACGCCAGTCTGTAGCGTAAAGGATTTTTCATACTGTACCAACCCTACAACTCGAATTTTTTGCGAATTTTCATAACTCCAAGGCTGAAGGCCAGCACCAGGAGAAATAGAAATACCAGTACCGCCGAAGCCTGTCCCATGTTGAAATATTCGAAACTGAATTTGTAGGCCAGAATATTCAGCGTTTCCGAGGAATAGCCTGGCCCGCCTCTGGTCATGGCGTAAATAATATCGTAGGTCTTCAAGGCGTCCACGGCCCGCAGAATAACGGCTGTCAGAATCGTGGGCATAATCATGGGCAGGGTAATACGGAAAAAGGTCTGCAAGGCGCTTGCTCCGTCAACCCGCGCGGATTCATAAGGCTCCGGCGAAAGCCCCGCAAGGCCTGCTAAAATGATCAGGGTTATCATCGGCGTCCACTGCCATACGTCTACCAGCATCAGCGAAGCCAGCACGGTCGAAGGCTCGGTTACCCAGCCGCTTTTGGGCAGGCCCAGTGTGTCCAGAACATAGTTCAGAAAACCTATTGTGGGGTCAAAAAACAGGTTCCACATAATCCCGATAGCTACCGGCGTCGCTACCAGCGGCAGCAAAAGAAGAAACTTCAAAAGTTCTTTTCCCTTGAAGGTTCTGTTCAGAATCAGGGCTATAATTGTGCCCAAAACAGCTTCCGCCGCCACTGCGCCCGCGGTAAAAACAAAGGTGCGTATGATCGCGTCGAAAAACCGCGGTTCATTAAGAACTTTTATGTAGCTGCTTATGCCGGCGAAACGCATCGGCCTGCCCGCGGTAAGCGACCAGTCGCTAAAACTGATAAAAAGGGTATAGCAAACCGGAAAAATCATCAAAAGCAGAACAAAAAAAACCGCCGGCATGGGAAAAATGATTTTCAGGTTCCGTTCAAAAAAATTGCCCTGCTTCATGCCTAAAACCTCCCCTGTGGAGCGTCTGTCCACAATTTACTGAATTTGTAAGCGTCTCGTCAAAAAAAATAAAGAATCGCATTTCTATCCCAAAGACGGCGGGCAGTCCCAAAGATCTGTCCAAAAGGATCGCGTTCGATAACCTTCCGGTTCTCCCGCGCGTCTATGGGATTTGCCGCAAAATGGCGGCAAATCCCGTTATTCCGGCAAGCGGGTTTAATACCTCGCCCCTTGGGGCGGTTCTTAATTCTGCCGCATTGTTGGATGACGCTGGTATTAAACCCGCAGGTACAATCCATACCTATCGGAAACAACCATACCCCGCCGCTTGCGCGGGGTATGGTTGA
>JAISAF010000357.1 GCA_031266855.1 Spirochaetales bacterium | reverse complement strand
TAAAATATTGTATGACGAAAACTATTTTATACAGCTAAAAAAACGATCAGAAGAAACGAATCATATTCAATCTTTCAGGAAATTTATCGACACCTTCACAGGAAATATACAGGTTCATATTGCCTAACCCCCAACGCATAGAACCAGCCTGGATCGGAAAGGAAAACCGCCCCCGATCCGCCCCCCCCCCGCATCCGGCTGGAAGTCCCCGCCAAAAGCTGCCACTCCCAACACCGCGCCGGTCAAAAAGACATCTCCGGCAACCGCCCCGCATTCCTGTTCGATAAGGAAACGGAATGAAAAAAAACAGCCGCTGCGTTCAGGAGCCGCCGAATTCCTCATTTTCTCCTTTCAAACCAGAGAAGACGGCATTGAGGTACGGGTTCAAAATAATACCATTTGGCTGAGCCAGAAACTTATGGCGCGGCTTTTCGATTGTTCCCCGGACAACATCTCCCTCCACCTGAAAAATATCTTTAAAGAGGATGAGCTGGACGAAAAATCAGTTACCGAGGATTTCTCGGTAACTGCCGCTGATGGGAAGAACTATAAAACCAGACATTATAATCTTGACGCGATTATCGCGGTGGGATACCGGGTCAATTCCAAACGGGCCACCGCGTTCAGGCGGCGGGCAACATCGGTGCTGCGGGATTTTGCCCTGCGGGGTTATATCATCGACAAAAAGCGTATGGAAAACGGCGCGTTTCTTGGGGAAGATTATTTTGAACACCTTCTTGCGGAAATCAGATTAAGTGAGCGGCGCTTCTATCAAAAAATCACCGATATTTACGCCACGGCCCTGGATTACAGCAAGGACACCCCGGCAGCCAAAGAATTTTTTGCAAAAGCGCAAAATTAACCAACCCTGCCGCAAGCGGCTATTATTGACTCTCAGAATTTTTTAACCACGAAGTCGAAGAGCCTGTTCAATATTCTGAAAAACCCCTGAGCGCGCAAGGGGGGGGGCTGGTCGCCCATGCGGTCCTGGCTGGCGGCAAAATCGCGAAGCGATTTTGCGCTGCCGCTGGTGCGCGGCAGCCGGTTGGTGATAAAGACATGCACAGCGCGTAACGCGCTGCGCCTGGTGGCAGACCTGCAAGCATGACAGTTTATTGTAATCGTGATGGTGGCAGCCGGTGGTGATAAATACGTGCACAGCGCTATGCGCTGCGCCTACCCCGCAATTTTGTCAGAACAAAATTGCGACCGCCGGGTTGCAGCGCATAATTGCCGCGGGCAATTATGCACCAAGGAAATTGTCAAAGGCAATTTCCCGGCCTGGTTCTGAGCTGCCACTCAAAATTGCGACCGCCGGATTGCAGCACATAATTGCTGAACAGCAATTATGTGCCCAGGAAATTGCCTGTGGCAATTTCCTGACTTGGTTCTAAAGCTGCCATGCGCAAGGGATTGCAGCGGAAAGCCCGCAGGATTTGCAGAAGCAAATCCGAGGACTTGGAGCGGAAAGCCCGGTTTGCGGCGTTTTACGCCGCAAATGCGCCCAAATTCTGAATATTGAAGCAGGATTATCTCTCCCAATAAAACGGGTTCGCCGCGGGATTTACCCCTTCCTTATATTTAACCGCATGTACACGGCTTGCCTTTAGTTTTTGCCTCACAGCCGCTTTGGCCGCACCAGTACGTGTCTCCGGAACAATTATCGCTTCGCGGACAACTTTCGTCCTTGTTGTCTTCGCAACCCGCAAGAACTATACCCAGCATCAGCGCCATACTGAGGATTACCGCAAATAACCTGATTTTTTTCATTCCCCGGCCCCTCGTGTAAAAGGAATTTTTCCCGCACTATGCCTTATAGGCATGTATGCGAATTATAGTATGCCTATTTGATGGTTGTCAACATAAATTAGAAAGTTACATTTAAGATTGAAATATTACCCTCCTATCCAAAGAGCATAAGTCTGGAGATTTACATGGCTGACAGGCATATTAAATGACCGATTTGAAACAATTGCTGGCATCCAACATGCGGTTTTACAGAAACAAACTCGGATTATCCCAATCAAAACTGGCCGACAAAGTGGATACCGCGACCAATTACATCGCCGCCATAGAAGCGGGACGTAAATTCCCCTCCGTGAAGATGCTTGAAAGAATCGCGACCGCCCTGCATCTTGATACGCCGGAACTTTTTTCAATGCAGTCTATACAAATGGCCTCAATAAATTGCCTCGAAAAAGAAATACTAGGAGAAATTACACAACTTGTAACTGATTATATGACAAAAAAAACCAAGCTATTCAGCCGCCTGTAGTACACGCCCCGCAATCTCTCCACATGTTTTTGAGCGCCTTTTTTTGCCCGCCATGAGCGGGCAAAAAAACCGGGCTTTCCGCTCCAAGTCCTCGGCCCGCCTGCGGCGGGCCTGTGGGCTTTCCGCTCCAATCCCTGGCGCGCGCACCAGCGGCAGCCCGACCCTGTGTATGATTCGCATACACAGGGACGCCGGGTATTCATTTCGCATAACGGTACTCCCCGCACCCGCGCGGAAACCGCGCGGGCCTTGTACTACCGGCGGATTTGCCACGGGCAAATCCGCCGCCTTTCGGTCGCCGCCCTGACCCTTGATGAAAAATTGAAGCGCCAAAGGAAAATCAAGAGCCTGGAAAGCGTCCGGAACACCAAGCGGAAATCCCTCTTTGACGCCCAGGACGACATCGACCGCCGTTGTGACGCGCTAATCGAAAGTATTGAAGCAAAATTGAAGACAGGGTACACTAAGCAGGTATTATTCGAGACCGAGTGGAGGCTGAGATGATGGCCGGGATTGTCAATACTACGAATTCGGGCGCATCCCCTCCGCTCCTGCGGCGCTCCGGGGACCGGGCTTTCCGCTTGTATCTTTTGCCGCCTCCGGCGTCAAAAGGATACCGCTTCAATCCCTTGCGCGTTCCCGGGCGGCGCCCTTTTCTCCGTTGTGGCGGCGGTAAACGACCTTGACGGAACCGTTGCCCACGGACA
>JAISAF010000306.1 GCA_031266855.1 Spirochaetales bacterium | reverse complement strand
CAGGCGACCGTTACGCTTGCAGGTCTGTCTCCAGGCGCAAGGCGGGAGCCTTGCTTTTGGGGCGGCGTAGTCTGGAGACTACGCCGAGCAGGGTTTTTAGAGGTTCCCCGGATTTCCGTCTGCGGAAATCCGCAGGCCGTCCGCGGCCCGTCCTTTCCCGGTTCCGGCTGCCGCCACCACGCTTACAGGCGACCGTTACGCTTGCAGGTCTGTTTCCAGGCGCAAGGCGGGAGCCTTGCTTTTAGGGCGGCGTAGTCTGGAGACTACGCCGGGCAGGGGGTCGCGGGTCTGCTTTTACGGCTACCGTTAGCCGCTGGTGCGCGCGCCAGGGATTGTAGCGGAAAGCCCACAGGATTTGCATGGGCAAATCCGAGGACTTGGAGCGGAAAGCCCGGCCCCGGCGCGAAGCACCGGGGAGGCGCCCTCCGATGGCTTGAAAGATTTTGGGGAAACGGGTATAATTTTTTGTGAGAGTATTTCTGTAGAGAGGAGCAGGCGTTCATGAAAGTAAAGTCCGATTTTCCTGGTATGGGTGAGGCGTCGGCCGAGGGGCTAAAGCCTGATGGGGCGCCTTATCGCGTTCTTATTGTAGATGATTCGATTTTTGTGGCGAAGCAGCTTAGTCAGATTCTTACTTCGGTTGGTTTTGAGGTCGCGGCGACGGCTGAGGATGGGGAGGCGGGGCTGGAGAAATATAAGGAGCTGTTTCCGAATGTTGATGTGGTCACGATGGATATTACTATGCCGAAGATGGATGGGATAACGGCGCTGGAGAAGATTATCGAATTTGATAAAAACGCTAATGTTATTATGGTGAGCGCTTTGGGGAAGAACGACTTGGTGAAGAAGGCTCTTCTTACTGGCGCGAAAAACTATATTATCAAGCCGCTTGACAGGAAAAAAGTTCTGGAGCGGATTGTGGCGTTGCTTAACAAATAAGGGCGAACGGGGTTTTCCCTTTCCCTTGGTATGGAAACTTTTTTCCGCTTGCTTGCGCGAAAAACAGGGCGTCTTTTTTTGACGGTCTTTGTTATTTCTACTGTTGTTTTTTTTATTTTGCGTGTTATTCCTGGGGATCCTGCTTATGTCGTGGCTGGTGTTGATGCGCCGTCTGAGGCGGTGGAGGCGATACGGGCGCGGCTGGGGACTGGAAGGCCTGTTCTTGTGCAGTATGGGGAATGGTTGAGTGGCATTCTGAGGTTTGACTTTGGGAGTTCCCTTTTGTCGGAAGAGAAAGTTTCAACTCTTATTCTGAGCCGTTTTCCGCTTACTTTGCTTTTAGCTCTCGCGGGTATGGGTATCGCGTATATGCTGGCTTTGCCTTTGGGTATTCTTTCGGCGGTAAAGCGCTGGTCGTTCTGGGATTACGCGGGTATGATTTTTTCCCAGATTGGTATGGCTGTTCCTTCGTTCTGGCTGGCTATTCTTTTGCTTTTTGTGTTTTCCGTGTGGTTGCGGATATTCCCTCTTTTTGGTGGTGATACGCCTGTGCATCTTGTTCTGCCTGTGCTTGCTATGGGGATCAATCGCGCGGCGGTTTTAGTGCGGATGGTTCGCACGTCTATGTCGGTGGAGCTTGGCAGGGAGTATATCATTACCGCTGTATCCAAGGGTTTGCCGGATAAGGTGATTCGTTACCGTCATGCGTTGCGGAACGCTCTTTTGCCGCTGATAACTTTTTCGGGTATCCAGTTCGGTTATATGCTGGGGGGCAGCATTATCATTGAGCAGGTTTTTTCTCTTCCTGGCCTGGGGCGGCTTATTCTGTCCGCGATTTACCAGCGGGATTTTCCTGTTATTCAGGGGGGTGTCATTTTTGTTACGGTTGTTTTTTGCTTTGTGAACTTCCTGGTGGATGTGCTGTATTCATATATTAATCCGCGAATACGGGTAAGCTGAAAAAGATGAGCCAGGATGTCCTTCTTGATATTAAGGATCTGGCGGTGGAATTCCGCGCTCATAGTTCGCGTATACAGGCTTTGCGTGGTATTGATTTGACTCTTCTGCCGGGGCAGTTTCATGCTCTTGTGGGTGAGTCGGGCGCGGGGAAGACCGTTACGGCCTGTACCGTACTGCGGCTTCTGCCTGAGTCCGCGCGGATTGTCCGGGGCTCCGTGGTGTTTCAGGACCATAATCTTCTTTCTATGTCGGGCGATGTCCTGCGTAATTTGCGGGGCCGGGAAATCAGCATGATATTCCAGCAGCCGTCGAAATACCTGAATCCTTCCATGAAGGCCAGTCATCAGATTATGGAGAGTCTGCGTTATCACCTGGGTTATTCCGACAGGGCGGCGTATGGGGAGGCGCGCAGGCTTTTTGAGAAGGTGGGGCTGCCCGCGCGGCGCGAGGATATGGCCCGCTATCCCCATGAGTTTTCCGGGGGGATGAGGCAGCGTCTTATGATCGCGATGGCTATTGCATGCACGCCGTCGCTGCTTATCGCCGATGAGCCGACGACGGCTCTGGATGTGGGGACGCGGCTGCAAATCATTAATCTTCTTCAGGATATCCGCCGCGCTTCCGGTATGGCGATCCTCTATGTGACTCACAATATCGGCATTGTCAAATACGCGGCTGATTATATTTCCATTATTTACGCTGGTAAAATTATCGAATCCGCGCCCAGGGAACTTCTTTTTTCCGAACCTATGCATCCCTATACGCGGCTTTTGCTGGCTTCGGCCCCTGGAAGGGACAAGCGGGGCGCCCGGCTGCGGGGCGTTCCGGGAAGTGTTCCCAGGCCGGACGATATTCCCGCGGGCTGCGCCTTTCATCCGCGCTGTCCTATAGCCCAGAAGGAATGCCAGGAAACCCCGCCGCCCTTTGTGCGCCTGAGGACCCCGCACCGTTGCGCCTGTTTTTATCCGGGCCGCATGGGCGACGGGCCGGAGGAGGGGCCGGAGGTTTTTACCGGCGCGGAGTTTGCGCGTCCGAAAACTAGTTTCCCGAAAACCAGTGCCGCGCAAACCACGAAAACTGCGCAAACTACGAAAACCACGGAAACCGGTTCCGCGGCTTTTCCGGGCAGTCAGGGCCAGCCCGCTCCGGTGGACGCGGAACCTCCGCGCGGACAGGGGGATGTCCCGCGGGAAGGCGCTGGGGTAAGGCCGTCCATCCTCCTGCGCGTGGAAAATATTTCAAAAACCTTTGCCGGTTCCGGTATTCTGCGGCGCAGCCCTGTAGAGGCTTTGAACGGCGTAAGTTTTTCCATTGAGGAAGGGGACATTTTCGGCCTTGTAGGGGAATCCGGCGCGGGGAAAACAACCCTTGCCAGGATCATCCTGTTTCTTGAACATCCTTCGGCTGGGGAAATCTTCTTCAAAGACACCCGCCTGTCCTCCCTGCCGGCGAAAAAAATGCGGGAAATGCGCTCCCGTATACAGATAATTTTCCAGGATCCCCATAGCGCGCTTGACCCCAGGCTTACCATCCGGCAGAGCATGGAAGAGGGCCTGAAAAACCTCGGCGTTCCGGGGGACAAACGCAGGGCGCAGGTAAAATCCCTTCTTGAACAGGTGGAAATCCCCTGGTCGCAGGAGGACTGGTATCCCCATGAGTTTTCCGGCGGACAGAAGCAGCGCATCGTTCTTGCGCGGGCCTTGTCCATGAAACCCGAATTCCTTGTTCTTGACGAGCCGGTTTCAAGTCTTGACGTTTCGATCCAGGCGGGCATCATCAACCTGCTCCTGGATCTGAAAAAGGAATACAATTTAACCTATTTATTTATTTCCCACGACCTTGATCTTATCGGCTATCTGTCCACGACAATAGGCGTTCTGAAAGCGGGCCGGCTTGTTGAAACAGGCCCCGCCGGGCAGGTACTGTCAAACCCCCGTTCCCCCTGCACGCGGGAACTGCTGGAAAACCCCTTGAGTTTTCTCAGCCTGTCCGAAACAAAGAAGATATAAGGAAGGTATGAATGTTTTTGTTCCATAAAAAATCCGCGAAAAAATCTGCGCGCATTTTTTATCTGGAGACTGCTTCGCAGTCTCCAGATAAAAAACCAGGCTTTCCGCTTCAAGTCCTCGGAAGCGCTCATGCGCTTCCTGTGGGCTTTCCGCTACAATCCTTTGCGCCCCACGGGCAAGCAACAAAATTGCATACGCAATTTTGCGATCAAGCCCTTACGACCCACGGGCTTTCCCGGTTTTGGAACAGGCTCTATAAAAAAAGTTTTTCTGTTTTCTGTTTTCTGGTTTTTGCTTTTTCCGCCGCCGCGGTTTTTACCGGCTGCGCGGAAGAAGAACGCTTTTTGCGCTACGCGCTGGCCGGTAATCCCGACACCCTTGACCCGCAGAAAACCTCCGGCACCCTGACCTTTCAGATCGCGAAGAGCGTTTACGATACCCTTGTTGAACCGGACGCCGAAGGCGTCATTGTACCGGCCCTCGCCGAAAGCTGGACCATCTCCGCCGACGGCAAACTGCTAACCTTCCGGCTGCGGGAAGGCGTAAAGTTTCACGACGGCAGCCCCCTGACAGGCAGGGACGTGGCGGCAACCATCCGCAGGATACAGGACCCCGCCACAGCATCCCCAAAAGCCATGGAGTTTGCCTGCGTCGGGGAAATCCTTTGCCCGCAGGAACTGGTCGTACAGTTCGTTCTGAATACCCCCACCGCCCCCCTTCTGGCGAGCCTGGCTTCGGGCTGGAGCGCGATTCTTCCCGCGGCCCTTATCGAAGCGGGCCATAACTTCGCCTCCCAGCCGGTAGGAACAGGCCCCTTTATTTTTGACGAATGGATACGGGATAACCATATCAGCGTGAAAAAAAATCCTGCCTACTGGAAGACCGGATATCCCCATCTTCCCGGCATTGATTTCCGCGTCATTCTTGAAAAAGCCGTACAGGTTCAGGGACTGCTTACCGGACAAATGGATGTCTGCGACCTCTACGACGACGTAGACGTTTCCACCCTGAAACAGAATCCTGAAACGACAGTGCAGAAAGCCCTTACATCCCTCGTCATGGTAGCCGCCATGAATACCTCCCGCGGGCCCCTTTCAAACCTGAAACTGCGGCAGGCGATAAATCACGCCATCGATAAACAATCAGTCCTCGACATAGCCTACGGCGGGGGCGAACCAGTGGGGACATTCATGGATTACGGCGACCCCTACTACAAGGACTTCACGGATTTATATCCCTATAACCCTGAAAAGGCGATAGACCTCGTAAGGCAAAGCGGAGTGAAGTTTACCGAACCCCTGGACATGGTCGTGCCCCAGAATTACGAATATCATGTACGCGCCGCCCAGCTTTATCAGGAAATGCTGGCAAAGGCGGGTATTCCCGTGGAAATACGCCTTGTAGACTGGTCGACATGGATGGGCGATGTATACAGGAAGGCGAACTTCGATATTACCGTCATTGGGCATACAGGAAAACTCGATCCCGACGCGCGTTTGGGCGGCTACGGCACAGAAGAAACCTATACCCGCTGGATCAATGCCGAAACAGTCCGCCTTCTTGAAAAAGCGCGCACAACAAGCGGTTTTGAAGCCCGCAAAAAAGCCTACGACAGAATTCTTGAAATCATGGCGCGGGAAGTTCCCTTTGTATATACAGGAACCCCCTACCGCTACACCGGACTCAGGAGCGCGGTCGAAGGCTACATTATGCTGCCCAAAATCGATACTCCCGACTTCCGCGGCGTAACGCTGCGGGAATAGGCAGGAAGCGGGGATAAGCTGGTGAAAACCTGTAGCCGGAAAAAACATCATAAAATCCGCCGCTTCTTTTTTACCCTTTCCTGCGCGTACCTCCTCCTCCTGGCTGTAGCGGCGCTGGCCGCTCCCCTTATCGCCCCATACAGCCCCACCAGGCAGTTCCTTGACAAACGCCTTCTGGAACCATGCAGCGAAGGCCACCTCCTGGGAAGCGATGAGCTGGGCAGGGATGTCCTTTCCCGCCTTATCTACGGTTCGCGATCGCTGCTGGCTGTAGGAAGCATATCAGTCAGCATTGCCCTCGCCGCCGGCCTCCTCCTTGGAATTATGGCAGGACTGCGCGGCAAACTCCTTGGCGGCTGCCTCATGCTTTTAATAGACGGCATACTCAGCTTTCCCACCGTACTTCTTGTTATTACAGTAATCTCCCTGTTCGGCTACGGCCTCGCCCAAATGATACTTACCATCGGCATCGTTTTCACGCCGGTCTTCGCGCGCATCGTCCGTGCCGAAACAAAATCCCTCATGACCGAAGGCTTCGTGGAATCCTCCCGCGCCCTCGGCACCCGGCGGCTGAAAATCGTAACCCGCCACATAGTACCCAATATGCTCCCCGACCTTATCATCCAGGCAACCATTCTCTTCGCCTCCGCCATTATAATCGAAGCGTCCCTTTCATTCCTCGGCCTCGGTGTTCAGCCCCCATCCCCAAGCTGGGGCCTTATGCTCAAAGACGCGCGCAGCTACATCTTCCAGGCGCCCCACCTCGCCTTTATTCCCGGCATCGCCCTTGCCGCCACGGTTTTTTCCCTGAACTTTATCGGCGACGTAGTCGCGGAAAAACTGAACCCAAAACTCTAAACCTCTTGGGCGCGTTTTTGGCGCTCCGCGCCAAAAACCGGGCTTTCCGGGACTCCGCTCCCGCTCCGGCCCCGCCTTCGGCGTGGCTGCTTCGCATCCCTCCAATCCCTCGCGCGCTTCCAAAGCCGCGAGCGTAACGGATGGCAGACGGACAGAAAAAAATTATTTAGCAATTCTGAGTAAAGGATATTACTTTCCTTAAAAGGATTAATCCAGCGGTATCGTTATGCGATATGCCACATTATCTTTATATATTATTCCAGCTAATTATGAGACATCTCATTCCAATAATTATTTTTAGTTTATGGTTTTAATCCATAAAATCGTCATGTTCCAAATAATATAAAATTGCTTCAAGAAAAACGTCCGTTTGTTCAAGTCTCAATTCAGGATTGTTTTTCATTTTTAAATTTATAATATCCTGAAATGTTTGTATATCCAAAAGCGATTTTACATCGAAATCCCTTAAAATCGCTGGCCTTTCACCGCGTTCATCTGTAATATAACCTTCCTCTTTTGTTTCTTTTGATGATATAACCCAATACCGCGCGTTTTTTAAGTCGCCCGTTTTTGATTTTTCTATATACAGGCCACCGGCATTTGGATAATTGTCCTTATCCATAATTAATTCAGCCAAATTATTATAATTTTTCATTTTTTTTCTCCTTCAATTTATTAAATATATTTTCTTTAATTAAGTCAATATCCTTTTACGCGATTATTCTAATTAAATTTTAGAGATTATGGCGCATAACAGACAGTAACCGGCCCGCATACGGTTCCGGTGTGTTTCCCGCGCGGGCTGTACGCATGGAATTAATTGCCTGCGGCAATTAATTCCATGACCTGCTTCCAAAGCCGCAAGCGTAACCGTGGGCTATACGCGTGGTGGCGGCAGCCGGAACCGTGAAAGGCCGGGCCGCAGACGGCCCGCGGATTTCCGCAGACGGAAATCCGCGGGAACCTCTAAAAACTTTCCATTGCTGATATGACGCACAGGAAAAAAATGCTGTTTTCACAGCAATTTTTTCCCTTAGAACTGGAAATCATAAAGTGAAAGTTTTTAGAGCTTCCCTTATGGGCAATTTTTCCCCAGAAAAATTGCCTCCGCCGGGTTCTAAGCAGCTAATTGCCAAAGGCAATTAGCTGCTCCTGAAATTGCCACAGGCAATTTCAGGGCCTGATTCTGAGCTGCCGCTGCGCCAGGGATTCCGGGGGTGCGATAGCGCTCACTACAATCCATACCTATCGGAAAGCGACCGTCTTCGGGCGCATTGTAGCGGAAATCCCACAGGATTTGCATAAGCAAATCCGAGGAATTGAAGCGGAAAGCCCGGTTTTTT
>JAISAF010000272.1 GCA_031266855.1 Spirochaetales bacterium | reverse complement strand
TTTTGTCAGAACAAATTTGCGACCGCCGGGTTGCGCGCAGCTAATTGCCAGAGGCAATTCCGGGAACTGGTTCTCAGGCTGCCGCCGCGCGGGCCGGTAAACCCGTGCGTTTTTTTGCGCAGCAAAAAAGCGCACACGGTAAACCCCGCGAATTTGCTTAGCAAAATCGCGCGTAACCTGCCTGGTCGCGCCCCTGTGTAAGCTTCGCATCACAGGGGCGCGGGTGAGCCGCTGGTGCGCGCGCAAGGGATTCCGGGGGCGCGACAGCGCCCACGACAATACGATACCGATCACGCCCGAACAAACGCACGCGGATAGCGTGTGATTTTACCAGCAACACGGGCGAGAGGCTCAAAAAAGTTTGTGCTGTGTACAAAGGTCGAAGAGCCGATAAGCGACCGTCTTCGGGCGCATTTCCGCTGCAATCCCTTGCGCCCCTAGGGTTTTTCCAGATATTGAACAGGCTCTTATGGATAGCACCGGATCAAACAATACCCCGTTTTCGCAGCGGGTAACGGTTCCGTTCTGTTTGAGTGTTATTTCCTGAATCATGGTCATGCCGGCCGACGAGACAAACTCGTATTGTCCTGAATGCCTTTTTGAGCAGGCGCTCAAAGTGATACAGATACCAGCCGTCCGTCGGCGGTAGCGGCGGTTTTTCTTCAGGAATCGACGCGCAGGAAAAAATAATGCCGCCGACAAACAAAATCCCTGCCGCTCCGGTGCCCCGGTCAGGACGTAAATATTTTTTTCATGATTTTATAGTAGCCGCGGAGGGAAATATTTTCAAACGGGATTTTGATGCGGGCCGCGGCGTCAGAACGACCGCCGGGAAGAGCGGTGAAACAATTCGTGAAATAAATTGATTTCAATATGGAATTTTATTGAACTATCATAATTGCATTTATAAAAATATATTGTTATTTACTCTTACCCTTTAGATATGCTTTAATGCCTGTTATGCGGTAACTAAATATTTTTATTGACAAGAGTTATAAATGAATATATAATCACTTTCCATAAATAGATATGATAGCATTTGATAGGGCTGATGTATATATTAAAAAAACGATTTTGATGGTTTCATATTTTTTCATGATTGAAATATTAATGAAATTATAAATCAGTTGGTGAACGAATATATGAAAAAAGCTGTCATGAAGGAGTATATATGAAAAGTATGATGATTGTCAGTGCGCATTCCGCGGATTGGTGTACGCGCGCTGGCGGCGTAGCGATTAAATATGTCCAACTCGGCTATAAGGTAAGTGCTATCATTCTTACTTTTGGCGTGCGGGGCGAATCCCGGCAGTTTTGGGTCGATCATCCAGGCGGCCCGGCGGAATTATGCAGGGAAA
The DNA here is from genome assembly GCA_031266855.1 of Spirochaetales bacterium. GTDB lineage: Bacteria > Spirochaetota > Spirochaetia > DTKZ01 > DTKZ01 > JAISAF01. Next base: position 5,906 of record JAISAF010000272.1, on the reverse strand, counting down.
TCCGAACCGAAGAGATTCGCAAAGCGGCGCAGTACATGGGCGTCACGGCGGAATATACGGATTATGATGACTATTGCCTTACCATGGACGAAAGCCGGATTCGTTTATTGACAAAACGCATACTGGAAATCCGGCCCGAAATAGTACTGACACACTGGATTGAAGATTCGCTGAATCCTGACCACGCGACCACAGCCAGCGCCGTTATCAAAGCCCTTGGCGCGGCGGCTCGGCTTGGGGCTTTCCCGGATACACCAGCCCTGCCTTTTCCCGATGTCTATTTTTTTGAAAGCACTCTGCCTAATTCCCAGTTTAACCGTTTTGAAATCAATACTTTTCTTGATATTGGCGATGTTTATGAAAAAAAGATCGAAGCCATACGCTGTTTCACCGCGCAGCCGGAATTGATTCCCTTCTACCAGGACTGTGCCATCCGGCGCGGCAGGGAAGCCACCGACTGGCTGCGGGTTCCCGGCAAAAAGATTATGTACGCAGAGGCTTTTCACAGGTATTTGCCGTATCTAGGAAAAGAGTTTCCCTTAATTGACCGTAATCTACTAGGAGAAAAATGACCATGCCATATAAAGTATTAATACCCATCGATATTTCCGCAGGCGGGAAGGAATATCTTATCAGGAAAGGATATGAAATTACCATCGGGACGCAGGATGAAATTGATTTAAATATTGCTGGTGATTATGAGGCTATACTTCTGCGTACATCCCAAGTGAATGAAGCGGTTCTGTGCGCGGCGAAGAAGCTGAAAGTAATAGGTCGTTACGGTGTGGGCCTGGACAATATTGATCTTGAGGGATGTAAAAAACGGGGTATCCGCGTAACCAGCGCCCCTGTGGCGAATATTGTTTCGGTAGCCGAGTACACGCTCTTAATGATTCTTCAGTGTGCCAAGAATACCTACGAAGTCGAAAGGCTTTGGAGGTCGGCTCAGAACGATTTCAACAGCCGCAATACGCACTGCGGTATTGAGCTTGACGGCCGCAGTTTAGGACTTGTAGGAGGCGGGAGGATCGGATCTCTTGTGGCAAAAAGGGCCCAGGCATTCGGAATGAAAATCCTGGCCTATGACCCATATCTTCCTCTGGAAAAGCAGATTCCGGATGTTATCTATTTTAAATCCCTCGATGAAATGCTTGCGGATGCGGACTTTGTCTCGCTTCATGTTCCGCTGACCAAAGAAACCTGCCATCTTATGGGAGCCGAACAGTTTTCCCGCATGAAGAAAACCGCGTATTTGATTAACGCGTCCCGCGGCCCTGTTGTGGATGAGCCGGCCCTGATTGAAGCACTGAAAAAAGGTCAGCTTGCCGGAGCTGGTATTGATGTTTTTGAAAATGAGCCAAAGGTGTGGCCCAATCCGCTGTTTGAAATGAAGAATGTCGTTGTTTCCCCTCATATCGCGGGGATGACGATTGAGTCTTCAGACAGAGTCGGTATTCACGCCGCCATGGGTATCGATGATGTGCTTTCCGGCCGGGAACCACAATGGCCGGTAATTTAACGGGATTGTCCGGGCTAAATGCGATAAAAATGAACCCTAAGAGCCTGTTCAACAACTGGAAAAGCCTTTGGGCGCGGCAGCCGGTTGGTGATAGCTACGTGCACTCCGCTTGCGCGACGCGCCTGGTGGCAGACCACGCAATTTTGTCAGAACAAAATTGCGACCGCATGGTTATATGTGCATAATTGCCGACAGCAATTATGCATCCATGAAATTGCCTACGGTAATTTCATGGCCTGGCCCTGAGCTGCCGCCGCGCGAGGGATTGTAGCGGAAAGCCCACAGGAAGCGCATGGGCGCTTCCGAGGACTTGGAGCGGAAAGCCCGGTTTCCAGCGCGAAGCGCTGGAAATGCGCCCAAATTCTGATTATTGAAGTGAAATTATGAAGATGCTGAACAGGTTCTAAGAAAAACAAGGAGATTATTATGAAAAGAAACCTTTCTGTCTCGCTGATACTCATGTGTGCGCTGGCTTTGTTTATCGGCTGTTCCAAAAGCGATTCTTCACCAGGCCAGCCGGATAGCGCCGGCGGCCTGACGCCACCCGCTGGATATCCTTCAAAAAACGTTACTGTTATTGTTCCTTTCGCGGCAGGAGGCGGTACCGACCTTACCGGCCGCGGTTTTCTGACTACCGCCGAAAAATACATGAAAACAAAATTTCTTGTTACCAATGTTACCGGCGCGGGCGGCTGGGCTGGCTGGCAGCAGAGCGTGGCCGATCCGGCGGACGGCTATAATATGGCGCTTATTACCGTTAATCTATTTATGCCCACAACGGCTGATATTACCTATAAAGATTTTATTCCCCTTGCCACATTGTCCCGGTATCCAACTGTTTTTGCCGTACCACAAACATCCAACATCAACAGTGTTGCCGGCCTTATCCAGGAGGCTAAAGCGAACCCGAGTAAACTGCGTGTTGCCGTTGCCGGTCTTGTTAATGATATTGACTATGCCAGCGCCGTTAAATTTGCGGCCCAGGTGGATATTAAGCTCAACTATGTTCCCTATAACGGTGGCGCGGAAAGTATTGCCGCGGCTTTGGGTGGAAATGTTGATATCGTTGTCTGCAACACCCCGGAAGTCGCTGGACGCGATGATATGAGGATTCTTGCGGTATGGGCTGAAGAACGTCTTCCCTCCCTCAAAGACATTCCGACTATGCGGGAAGAAGGCTACGATGTTGTGGTGACCCGGTTCCGTTCCTTAGCCGTACCCAAAGGAACTCCTGAACCCATTATCAAGTATCTGGTTGAGGTGTTCCGCAAAACAGCGGTCGATCCTGACTGGCAGAAATATGCTGATCAGATCAAGGCCGAACCTGATTATCTTGACGATGTTCAGACCGCGGCCTATATGGAAGAGATGGCGGTGAAAGTGGCGGAAGCCGCGAAAATGTAAAAAGCCGCCTTATTCACGTACCCGCCCGCGGGAGCGCCGAACCGGGTGTTCCCGCGGTTTTATGGGAGGTTATGATGGGTGAATTAATTGTTCCGATTCTTGCATTTGTCATTGCGGTGATATTTTATGCCGCGGCAGGGTCGTTGACCCGCATTGAGGGCTTTCCCATGAATTCCGCGACATATCCGCAAGCTTTGACTGTTATGCTGATGATTTGCTGTGTGTTTTTAATCGTCCGGTTTGTCATAAAACACAGGGAATATGCCTCCGCGGAAAAGAAATTAATTTTCGATCCAAGAATTTTTCTGGCCCTTGGCATGCTTATCCTGTTTTATTATGGCCTGGAATATATTGGGTATATTCCCAGTTCTATTCTTTTCATTGTCGCATTGTCGTGGATCCTAAAAGAAGGGAAACCGCGTATCCTTGATACCTGTATTCTGCCGATCGGCCTTTCCGGCGGCCTGTACTTTATTTTTCAGTTTATGGGTATTTATCTTCCTTTGGGCAAACTGTTCAGAGGTCTTTTCTAAGGAGGAGTAGGTATGCATCCGGCATTTGAGGCTCTTGGTTTTTTTGTTGACCCTCTTGGTATTGCCATGCTGTTCGCGGGCGGGTTTCTCGGCACACTTTTCTCCGCGATCCCCGGTCTTACGGGAACCATGGCCCTGGCGATTATCCTGCCTCTGACTTATGCGCTGCCAAAGGAGGCAGCCTTTATCCTCATGGTTGGTATGCTGGGCGGTACGCTGTATGGGGGCTGCCTTACGGCGATTTCAATTAATATTCCCGGCGCTCCGGGTTCGGTATGCACTACCCTGGACGGGCACCCTATGTTCAAGAAGGGGAAGGGCGCGGAAGCCATAGGCTGGGCAACCTTCGCAAGTTTTGTCGGCGGCACCCTCAGCGGCTTGCTTTTGTTTTTCTGCGCCCCTCAGCTTGCGAAGTTTGCCATCAAATTCGGCGCACCCGAATTCTTTACGCTGTGCATATTCGGTATGGTCGCTGTTATCACTCTGGCTGACGACCTGGTAAAATCCTTTGTAAGCGCGCTTTTTGGCCTGCTCCTTTCAACAATAGGAGGAGACCTGTTTGGTATTCTCCGTTTTACCTACGGTACCAGATTCCTCTTGTCCGGCGTCCCCATTGTTCCGGTTGTTGTAGGTACGTTTGCCATAAGCCTGGTACTCCGGGAAGTAAACGAAAGACGGGCCGTACAGGAAAACGCCGAACTGTACCTTGAAACCGCGAGAAATTATAAACAAATGAAGATGCCGCCCCTAAACGAAATAATCCCGCGGATTCCGCTTATGTTACGCTGCGTCCTTATGGGTACTTTTATTGGATTCCTTCCCGGGGCTGGTGGAAACATCGCGGCTTTTGTATCGTACAACGTTGAGAAAAAGATATCGAAACACCCGGAAGAGTTCGGCACGGGTATTATTGACGGCATCGCGGCCCCGGAAACGGCAAACAACGCAACCGTCGGCGGTATCCTTATTCCGACACTGGTGCTGGGTATTCCCGGCGACCAGTTTACCGCTGTCATGCTGGGGGCCTTTCTGATACACGGTCTGCCCGTGGGGCCGCTGCTTTTCCGCGAAAATCCCGTATTTCTCTATGTGGTATTCTGGACCGCTATTTTTACCAATGTCACCATGGTTATTTACGGTATTCTGGGTGGACGGTTTTTTGTAAAGGCCGCCGCCCTGCGCAAATCAATTTTGATTCCCCTTATCGCGATTGTTTCACTCACAGGTTGTTTTGCGGCAACCAACCAGATCAGTGCCATCGGGCTGGGCATTGTGTTTTCAATCATTGGTTTTCTTTTCAACAGGTATAAGTACCCCTTCGCGCCCCTTATTCTGGGTTTAACACTCGGTTCCATTATCGAAAATTCCCTACTACAAAGCCTCCAGATGAACCAGAACGGCATGATGATTTTTCTTGAACGCCCGGCGAGCCTTCTTTTCGTCATATTGTCCTTAATATTTATTCTTACCACGTTTATTAAACCAGGTGATATCATAAAGCGGATGGCTGAAAAGTCCGCCGCTCAAAAAAGACTTTCAAAGAATCAGTAATAAACTACAGGAGGTACTGACAATGGAAAAATTGAGTTTGGAACAATTGGAAGAACTGCGGAAGTTTGATACCCCAACCGTCTGTAACGCGGTGGAGTGTTTCGGAGTGCGCGGAAACACTGAAGGGTATATGATGCCAGGAATGATTCTGCGCACAAAGGATAAAACACCTGTTGTGGGCTACGCGGCGACAGCCAAGTGTTCGGCAGCCTATCCTGACCCGGAATCGCACAAAATGCTGATGGGGTATTATGAACATGTGCGGGAAATGGCTGACCCCACCATAGCGGTTATACAGGATATCGATCCTGTGCCGGTAGCTTCTTTCTGGGGCGAAGTACAGGCTACCGTCCATAAATCGCTTGGCTGCGTCGCTACGCTCATGCAGGGCGGGGTACGCGACATTGACGAAGCCAGTGAACTTGGTTTTCATTTTTTTTCCAGTGAAATCAATGTAGCACATGGGTATATCCATGTTGAGAAATTTGGCTGTCCCGTCCGGATTCTTGGCCTCACCATTAATCCTGGAGATCTTTTGCACATGGATCAGCACGGCGCTACGGTCATTCCCCATGAAATAGCACCCAAACTTGCCGCAGTCTGCCGCAAGATTGCCGATGCGGAGCTTCCCATGCTGGAACCCTGCCGTAAGGCAATTAAGGAAGGCCGTAAGCCCACCATGCAAGAAATCGCCGACATGCGCGAGGCAATGAACGCCGCCCGTAAATTGGCGAAACCCGACTGAGGCTTGTTTAATAACCCAGTTGTAATTCGGAATTCGGGCGCCTTCCCAGCGCTTCGCGCCGGGAACCGGGCTATCCGCTCCAAGTCCTCGGCCCGCCTGCGGCGGGCCTGTGGGCTTTCCGCTCCTATCCCTGGCGCGCGCACCAGCGGGGCGG
>JAISAF010000253.1 GCA_031266855.1 Spirochaetales bacterium | reverse complement strand
GGGGGTAAATGCTTATAACATAAGGAGTTACACGCGTATTTTTATTGCGCATAACATAATAAATTTTACTATACCACACCGCGTTATACATCATACATTCCTGAAATTATATTTTACTTTATCATCAAACGGAAAATTTGTCAAGCATCGGCAGCTCAGAATCAGGCCAGTGAAATAATGGGGGAAAGAGCAAAACCTTATTCAACTTTTTCGACTTGGCGATTAGAAATCTTCAAACTTGTTATACGCACGGTCTAAAGGATGGTGCATGGGCTAAGGGTAAGCGAAGCGCGAAAAGCCCGTGGGGCGCAATGGGATTGTAGCGGAAAGCCCGCAGGAAGCGCATTGGCGCTTTCCGAGGACTTGGAGCGGAAAGCCCGGTTTTTTGCGGCGTCGCCGCAAAAAATGCGCCATTCTTAATCAGAAAAAGTAAATGCGTTGCCCCCAATGTGTATCCTTGATCCTGCATAGCCGTTTGCGGTACTATTGCCGTCATGGGAAATATTCTTCTTGCGGGAACAGGCGGGGCATTTTTGTCGGAACTGACGGAGGAGGTGCTCGCCGCTGGCAGCCGCGTCGCTGTTACGGCGGATACGGCTCTTTCCGCGCGGGAGTCTGTGGACAAGGATCGGAAGAAAACCAATTTGTACTATATCGCGTGGAATCCCCGGTCGCCTCTTTCCGCGCGAACCCTTGTTACGGAGGCCTGGAACGATCTTGAAGCTGTGGATGAGGTCATCGTTAGTTTTTTCGCGGATACCGGGAAAAAGGAATTTCACGATATGGCTTTTGCCGATATGGAAAAAGTCGTGGATGATTCTATAAAAAGTTATTTTTTTCTTGTAAAGGAAATTTTTATAGCGCTGCGGGGACAGAAAAAAGGCGTTTTGTCTTTCGCCTACCACGATGGGGGGGTGGAGGTTCTGCCGCCTCTCCAGGCGGCGGCGGCGGCGGCGTTCCGGGCTTTTGCTTCATCCCTGTTTGCCCAATACCAGAACGAACCTTTTACCCTGTATGGGTATTATTCATCGCTTGCGGAAACGCGGGCTTTTGCCCGTTTTCTTTCAAGGCTCGCGGATACCAGGACGGAAAAAACAGCGCGGCGCTGGGTCAGGTTTTCCGGCAAATCCGGGCTTTTTTCATTTGGTAGAAACAAACAGGGAAAGGATAGTTAAAGAATGAAAATTTGGCTGAAATTATATATTGGCGCGATTGTGGGTATTTTTTTAGGACTGTATCTGCCGGACGCTTCGGGGGAACTGGGTGGATTTTTTCTTTACCTGGCCGGGCTTGTGGTTAGAATAGGACGTTATGTGCTACTGCCGCTGGTGTTTTTCAGCCTGGTAATTACGGTGTATGAGCTTAAACTTGAAAATAAACTCTTCGCCGTATATTGGAAAACCATTGTGTACGCGGTTCTGACCAGCCTTGGTATGATCGTGCTGGGAACGGTTCTGGTTTCCCTGTTTCCGCCGGGCCGTATCCCCATCATCGTCGAGGTCAATGTTCCTTTGGAAAAACCAGCCTTGAAAGAACTTTTATACAGAATTTTCCCCACCAGCCTTTTTACCATTTTTACGGAATCTTCGGATTTCCTCCTGCCGCTTATCGTTTTCGCTATATTCATGGGTTTAACCCTGACGCATAACCGGAACCTTTTTCATTCGGTGGTGGAAACCTGTGATTCCCTTTCCCGGCTTTTCTATCACATGAACAGCTTTATTACGGAATTTCTTTTTATTGGCGCTATCGCGCTTGCGGCTTCGATGCTGCTACAGCTTAGAAAAGCGCCGGAAATAGGTCTTTTCCTGAAACTGTTTACCGTCCTGGGTCTGTTTACCCTGATTATTGTTTTCGTGATTTTTCCCCTGCTCCTGTATTTCCTGTCGGGTAGAAAAAAACCGCTGGACTGGATGTACGCGCAGCTTGCGCCCGCGGCGGGCGCGTTCCTGTCCGGGGACGTATATTTCAGCCTGGGCCTTCTTATGCGGCACGCAAAGGAAAGCGTCGGCATACCCCGCAGGATCTGCGCCGCGGCCCCTCCGCTTTTAGCTGTTTTTACCCGGGGCGGGAGCGCGATGATAATGGCTATGTCATTTATTGTGGTACTGCGCTCCCATTCAAACCTTGAGATAGGATTTTCCCAAATTCTGTGGATCATCGCGGCAAGTTTCGGGCTGTCCTTTCTTCTGGGCGCGGTTCCGGGATTTGGCGCTTTTGTCGGCCTTGCCATGCTGTCAGGAATGTACGGCAGGGAAATGGAAGAGGGCTTTTTAATTCTGCGGCCCGTCTCCATACTTCTTGTCAGCATGGGCGCGCTTCTGGATACCGTGTGCGCGTCCTTTGTTACCACCCTCGTTTCCAATTCCCTGCGTATGACTGAATCAGGGAAGAAACGGGAAATGATTTAAGGTTTTGGCGGTGGCGACTCAGGAAATGCGCGGCATTTCCTGGGCTGGTAAAATATGGAGAAACAGCGTCGTTATGCGCTGCTGAAAACCGCGTCGCCGCGCGGGTTCATGCTCTAACCTTATAAAACATCCTCTATTTCCTGCTACTAATATTATTTTTTCATCTCTTTTTCAGCCTGTTTTGTTCCATCTTTTCTTCCGTATAGCTGGATGCAAACAAATACATTAGAAATCCACTGTCTAGTGTAAGACCTACTTTCAATTCATTTCTGGTTGTATATTCCGTAAATATCGAAAAATGAAAAGCATAATTAAGTATTGTGGTTAAAAAATAATTCGCAAATTTTATTCCAAGTGTATCATAAAAAAATCCATATTTATAACCATCCATAAATTGCCACTCAATTCTATTATACAAATAAATATATTCTATTGGCCTATAGACTATTTCAATTGGGAGAATAGATCCCCCTGCGCTATCATCGCTGAATGACTGGAAATTTATTATATTAAATCCAAGCCCAAAACAATTTTCTTCATCAAACCAGTTAAACTTGAATATTCCCAATCTGGCATTCCATTCAGTATCTATGATATTATAGCATATAGCAAAATCACCAAGTGACCAATTAAAAGAAATATCTTCACTAAAAACATTTTGAGAACAGCATAAAATAATCATCATTAATATATGCCTTTTCACAATGATTACATAATGCATAATCATTATAGTTTGTCAATATCTTAATTTCTTTTCGCGTTATACGGATGTGGCGGGAGGACTCCGAAACGGGCGCTGTGCATGACGGATAAAAAGCAGAAGGAAAATCTGTGCGATAATGAGAAAGAAAATTTTATATCCCGGCCCTGCATTCCCGCAATAGTTCTACAATTTCCTGGGTCGTAATATTCAGTTTTACTCGTGGAATATCTTCAAGCGGGGATTTTCCTATTTTGATTTTTTTCTTTATTGGAAGTAATTTGTAACTGTTTCCATCTCTATTGTTGATAATTACTTCATCGACCAATGCTGCATTGAATGCTTTTGTCATATCTTGACTAAACTCAGTATAATCAAATACTTGCATCATATCCTCCCAAAACGTTTATGCCAATTGCACATTATTAGAGATTTACCACGAAGTCGAAAAAGGAGATCTGAAATACTTCTCTTATAAATATTTAACTTTTTCGACTTTGCGGTAAAAATTTTGATTTTTTCACAACACCCGTTTCACACAGTCCCGCGTGAGCGCGCGCAGCACCGCAAGCGCCTTTTCCGCGTCCGGGGAAAAAGCCTTTGTAAACGCCTCGACGCTGAGGCGGCCCGTATAGCCCCCGTCCGCGAGCGCCTGAATAAAAGCGCGGTATTCCTCTTTTGGTTCGAGGGGAAAGGCCCTGTCTTTCAGCTCGGCAAAATGCGCATGAACGATACAGCCGGATGCCTGGGCCAAATCCGCGGGGCACTCGCCCTGAACGGCGTAATGATAGTAATCCGCGAGTACCCGCATCCCCGGCATATCCGTATCGCGCAGCAGCCGCATTGCCTCCGTCATGGAAAGAAGCACATTCGCCTCGTGTTTATTATGATATTCAATCGCGGCTGTAAGTCCTGCCCTGAGCGCTTCTTCCGCTATCATCCGCGAAGCCTCAACAATCTGCCGCCAGGCTTCCTCGCGGGGAAACCCGTCGGGAATATTTCTGGCCCCGGAACTGCCAAACACAACGAACTCCGCGCCCAAATCCTTCGCGCGGCGCAGGGCGTGTGCGGTATAATCCCGTAAAGCCGCAAAATTGACCTCCGGCCCGGTTATCCGCTGCTCCGGGGGATAAAAATTATTGCAGGCCTCCGAACGTAAACCGGATTTCTCCAGCCTGCGCGCCACAGCGGAAAAACCAGCCGTATCCAGAGCCGCGACATCCCGCAGGGACAGCTCAATGTAATCAAAGCCAAGCCGCGCGCACTCTTCCACAACATCAATACCCACCGGGTCCCTGTCAGGCGCAATCATGCATCCGCATACACCAATTTTCATAATTCCTCCGTTTTCATTCAGGCGCTAATAGCCTGCAAAGACTAAACACAAAGAAATATAAATATAACCGCGAAGCCGGAAAAGTTAAAGAAGAAATATGGTTCCGGCTCTCTGGCGAAAAACATCATTGCCGCTATGCGCGCGACAGCCGGTAATAATATAAACGTGCACTACGCGTAACGCACTGTGCCTGGTAATAAATCATGCAATTTTGCTGTGCAAAATTGCGCCTAACTAGATGGTCGCAAACGTGTGAATGCGAAGCATTCACACGTTTGCGGGCCTGTTTGTACGGCTATGTTAGCCGCTATGCGCGCGCCAGGGATTGTAGCGGAAAGCCCGGTTTTTTTGCCCGTCCGCGGGCAAAAAAAGGCGCCCAAAAAATATAAACCTATGGTTCAAGAAGAACCTTGTACAAAGGATCCTTGCCCGCCAAAAGCTTATCGAACCAGAGCTGCCCCTCCTCCAGAGGAGCGACCTTGCTGATGTACCAGTCAACCTTGATCCTGCCCGAACCAATCATATCCACACTGTCCTGATATTCCCCCGCCGAAGCGCAGGAACCATATATGCTAATTTCCCTGGTGACAACGCTTTGCAAACCAAAGGGCGCGGTAGGCGTCAGGTTCCCAATAAGAATGAGCTTGCCGCCCCGTCGCACATAAGAGAGCGCGTCATTCGCCGTCTTATCCAAACCCACCGCGTCAAAAACCGCGTCCGCCCCCTCGCCCAGCGTATGCGAAAGAATCACGTCCAGCGATTTTTCTTTCAAAGGATTAATAACAATATCCGCCCCAACTTTTTTCGCCATCTCAAGACGCGTCTCGTTCATATCTATCGCAATCAGCGTCCCGCAGCCATTCAGGCGCGCGCACTGCATCGTCATCAAACCAATAATGCCGCAGCCCATAACAACGACCTTCTCGTTAATATGGAGTCGGCCACGGTTCACCGCGTGCATAGCAATCGAAAGCGGCTCAATCAGCGCCCCCTGATGAAAGCCCACCGTGTCCGGCAGCTTATAAAGAATCTGCTCCGGCAGCGTCACGTACTCCGCCATCGCCCCATGCTTACGGTATTCACCCGGCGACACCCCCACAACCATCCGGTTTGAACACAGATTCACCAGCCCCTGAAGACAGTACTTACACGAATTACAAAACACCGTCGAATCAAACGTAATCCTGTCCCCAACCTTAAAGTTCTTCACACCCCCGCCAGTCTCCTCAATAACACCGCTCGCCTCATGACCCATAATAATCGGCGGAATTCTCCTCCCCGTATGCCCCGTCATACCGTGGATATCGCTCCCGCAAATACCACAAGCCTTCACCCGCAGCAGCACCTCCCCCGGCCCCGGCGACGGCTTCGGAAAATCCTGAATCTCGAATTTATTCGGCGCAACATGCACAAGCGCTTTCATAATCTGCATCCTCACTTATTAAAAAAGAATGCTCCATGATAAACCCATACGAGGAAAAACACAAGTAAAGAAAAAAAGATACAGGGCGCCTTCCGGGGCCGCTGCCCGCGGCCCCGGAACCGGGCTATCCGCTGCAAGTCCTCGGATTTGCCAATGCAAATCCTGCGGGCTTTCCGCTACTATCCCTGGCGCGGGCGGGTTATACGCACGCGGTTAATTGCCGAAGGCAATTAACCGCGTGGCCTTACTTCCCAGGCTGTAAGCGTAAAGGGTAGCGGCAACCGTGCGTGTGTGCGCAGCGCGAAGCGCTGCGCACGGCGGCAAACCCCCGCGATTTTGCCTTCGGCAAAATCGCGGGCCCGGCGGAAAGGTTATCCGCCGCTAATCAACTACCCACCTGTACCCGTCAGAACCGCCGCTTACCCATGTTTCGTTAGAGCCGGACTTACTCCAAAGCGTCGAATTCCATCCCTGTTTTAAAATCAGATTTATATCCTCCTTTCCGTCACCATAGGGAAGTACTCCATATACATGAGCGTCTTTATCCGCGTACATATACCGTACTTTATGCGTTCCATCTGTTTTGTCTAAGTCAAACGAAGTGCCGTCAATGACAAAACCGACTATATCAACAACCCGTACATCCGAAGGAACTACCGTAAATTCTTCCTGGTCGATGTACCCTCCGCCAACCTCCGACCACTGAGTAAAGACAGG
>JAISAF010000126.1 GCA_031266855.1 Spirochaetales bacterium | reverse complement strand
GACGGAAAATCCGCGGGCGGAGCCGGGGTGCGGATTTTTGCGCAGCAAAAATCCGCGGAATTACCAGCCCGGAGCGGCGGCGGTAGGCCGCCGCCTGGAACTATGCCGCGGAATTAATTGCTGGAGGCAATTAATTCCGCGGGGGCTGCCGCCACCACGCTTATAGGTCGCGGTTACGCTTGCGGCCTGCCGCTGGGCGCGCGCAAGGGATTGTAGGGATGCGAAGCAGCCACAGCGCGGAGCGCTGGGGCCGGAGCGATAGCGGAGTCCCGGAAAGCCCGGTTTTTTTGTCCGCTTAAGGCGGACAAAAAAATGCGCCCGGATCAGTCTTTCTCCGCGCCGAAGGCGGCTTTTTTCAGTTCCGCTGTATACGAGGCGGGGTCGGCGTGGTGCATAAAAGGCGACATAAGGCAGGCTCCCGCGGCGCCGGTTTCCCGTACCGCTTTTATTGTGTGTTCCGATATGCCGCCGATGGCGTAAACCGGCAGGGAGACCGCCTGGCATATTTCGTGGAGGAAGCCCAGTCCGCGGGGAGGCAGCCCTTCTTTTGAGGAGGTTTGAAACACATGCCCCGCTACAAGATACGCGGCGCCGCGGGAAGCCGCCTGGCGGGCCTCTTCCACGGAGTGAACCGAGACTCCCACGGCAAGCCCCCGGAGCGCGTCCCTGGCCTGGGAGATAAAAACGGGCAGGGGCAGGTGAACCGCGCCGCAGCCTATCCGTGCGGCAGCGGTGGCAAAGCCGTGGGCGATAAACTTTACGCCGCGCCGCGCGCACACCTCATATACCTGCCGGGCCAGCGTTTCGTATTCATCGGCGGATAGATCTTTTTCCCGAAGTATCAGCGCCGAAATCCCGCAGGCCGACAGGGTTTCGATTCGGCTGGAAAAAGCGTCCGTACAGGCCAGACGGTTTGTTACCGCGATAATTTCAAACATGGTACCCCATATTATCAGCAATTCTCACTTTTTTAAAAATATCCTTCAAAATAAGAAAACATCCAAATTGTTTACAATTTGGATGTTTTTACCACCAGTAACCCCTTAAAAAAGCAATCTGTATTAGTCTCATGCATCTGTAGCGGGTGTCAGTGAAGAAAAATGGGGAGGGTGCCCTCTGGGAGGAGACCCCATTTTTCTTCACTGACAGGCCCCGGTTGTTAATGGATTTTGCTATGAGTCTAAACTGAGAATTGCTGCCATATTATACATAGAGGTATTCGCTCATAACAGGTTGCAGGCCCCGCGACAGGATCATATCGTGAATCTCCCTGACCGAACGCCCGTCGTCAATCTCAAACTGCTCGTCCCCGCTTGCCTTTCCCGTGTGCCCGCCGATTCCTACATCGACTCCGGCGGATATTTTCGTCGCGGCGATACCTGTTACGTGATCGCGGAACCACGCGTTTTCCCGGCTGGAAACCGTTATGCCCGCGCAGGGCATAAACAGGCGGTACGCGCAGATTATTTGCAAAAGTTCCGCCTGCCCCACGGCGCGGGGACGAAAGGCGGCGCCCTTCGCGGAAGCCCCGCCGGAACCGGACCTGGCCCCGGAACTGGAACCAGCCCCGGAGCCGGAGTCAGCGCGCTCCCGCGTCCAGGGCCGTAGCCGGGGGCAGGAAAATGAGATTTCCGCGTGGGGATATTCGCGCTGGATAAGCCGGGCGTGCATCCCCGTGGCAAACGCGTCCTTCCTGAAATCCGCAAGTCCCAAGAGGGCCGCGAAACCAACGCCCCGGATCCCGCCCAGGAGCGCCCGTTCCTGGGCGTTAAAACGGTAGGGGAAAACCCGTTTCCGGCCTCCGGGATGCAGTTCCCCGTAACGCCGCGGATCGTATGTTTCCTGAAAAACCGTTACAAAATCGGCCCCGCGCTGGCGCAGCCACGCATAGTCGGCGCTGTTCATGGGATAAACCTCAAGCCCGACAACCCGGAAATATTTCCGCGCCAGTTCGCAGGCCTTCCCGATGTAGGCCCTGTCAGACATTTTCCGGCTTTCCCCGGTAAGGAGGAGAATCTCCTCCAGGCCCGAAGCGGCAATGACCTTCATTTCCCGCTCGATTTCAGAAACATCAAGCCGTGCCCTTTTGATAGGATTGCGGCAGTTAAAACCGCAGTACACACACTGGTTTTCGCAGTAATTCGCCAGGTAGAGCGGCGTAAAAAGATACACCGAATTGCCAAAACGCGCCCTGGTTTCCCGCCGGGCCTGCCGGGCCATGTCCTCAAGAAAAGGCATTGCCGCGGGAGACAGGAGCGCCGCGAAATCTTCCGGGCCGCGCTCCTGCCCGTTTACAGCGTTTATGGCGCGCTGTACATCCGCCGCTGTATAGCGGCGCCCGTCATAGGCCCGCACAGCCTCAAGCACCCGCTCCATAATGGAGGAATCCACCGTCTCCATCCCCTCCAGATACCTCATAACATCAGCATCAATATCAGCATCAGCATCAGACGGCCCGCGGCCCGGCCCCTGTTCCAGTTCCGGCCCCGGCGCGCCTGAATCCTTTCCCGCCGCCATTCCTTCCATCCCTGCCATTCCCGTCATTCTATATACCCCCTCATTCTATATAGCCTCCCCGGCCTCTCCAGCCCCGGCCTCTATAGCTTCTCCAGCCTCCTGTCCGCCGCGGAGAAATCCCGTCAGCGGAGAAGAAGCCGCGGCCCCGCCTTCCAGCACCCGGCCCAGCCCGGACAGCCACGCGGCCCGGCCCGCCTCAATAGCCTTTTTAAAAGCCGCCGCCATTGCCGGAATATCCCCGGCGCTGGCAATCGCCGTATTAGCCATAACCGCCGCCGCCCCCATCTCCATAACCTCACAGGCCTGAGACGGTCTGCCGATACCCGCGTCCACAATAACCGGCACATCGACCTCATCAATAAGAATCTTTATAAAAGCCCGCGCCTGAAGCCCCCCGTTCGACCCAATAGGAGCCGCCAGAGGCATAACGCAGGCCGCCCCCGCGTTTGCCAAATCCCGCGCCGCGTTCAAATCAGGATACATATAGGGCATCACAATAAAACCCTCTTTCGCGAGAATCTCCGCAGCCCTGATAGTAGCGGAGTTGTCAGGCAGAAGATATTTGGAATCGCGAATAACCTCGATCTTAATAAAATCGCCGCAGCCCAGCTCCCGCGCGAGCCGCGCAATCCTAACCGCCTCCTGTGCCGTCCTGGCGCCAGAGGTATTCGGCAGCAAAGTAATGCCCTGCGGAATATAATCCAGAATATTATCCCTGCCCCCCCGGTTTGCCCGGCGCAGCGCCAGCGTAATCATCTGCGCCCCCGCGTTTTCCACCGCCGCCGTAATAAGACCAAGCGAATATTTCCCCGACCCTAAAATAAAACGGGAAGTAAACACCCGGCCCCCAAGAATCAGCGGATCCAAAGTTTCCCCACAAACCCCGCCATTTTGCCCCCCCCGTTTTTGCTCCCCCTCCTCCCCGCAGCCGCCACCCATAAACTGCAATATTTCCAGCACATCCCCGTCTTTCAAAACACGCGCGGAAAAAGCCTCCCTCGGAATAATCCCCATATTCAGCTCCACCGCCACCTGATCCAGACTATAGCCCCTGGCCACGATAAAATCCCCAAGCGTGCCGGCCCCCGGCAATTCCTCCTCCACGCCATTCACCCGAATCATATACCGCCTCCTCCAAAAAAAAAGCTCCACAAAGAACTACACCCACGGTGGTGTACCCCTTTGTGAAGCCATGTTCACTCTAAAAAAACTTATAGCGCATACCAAAAAAAAAGTCAAGGCGCCAAAAAAAATCAGGGCGTCTCCCGGCCGCGCTCCGCGCGGCCGGGCCGGGCTTTCCGCTCCAAGTCCTCGGATTTGCTCATGCAAATCCTGCGGGCTTTCCGCTGCAATCCCTGACGCGGCGGCAGCTCAAAAGAAGGCCCCGGAATTGCCGTGAGGCAATTCCGGGGGCAGCGAATTACCAAAGGTAATTCGCTGCGTACAACCAGGCGGAGGCAATTTTGAGCGGCAGCTCAAACATAGGCCAGGAA
This sequence comes from Spirochaetales bacterium, assembly GCA_031266855.1. Lineage (GTDB taxonomy): Bacteria > Spirochaetota > Spirochaetia > DTKZ01 > DTKZ01 > JAISAF01. The sequence continues at coordinate 248 of JAISAF010000126.1, read as the reverse complement.
ATTGCACAGCAATTTCCTGAGCGCATAATTGCCTCCGGCAATTATGCGCTCAGAACCCGGCGGTCGCAATTTTGCAGGGGCAAAATTGCGTGATGTGCCACCACGCGCAGCGCGTTACGCGCTACGCACGTATTTATCACCAACTGGCTGCCGCCACAACGCTAACAATAAACTGTTACGCTAAAAACTTTTTAGAGATTCCCCGGATTTCCGGCATGAAAATAAGTTATGCGCAATTATGTGTTCAC
>JAISAF010000125.1 GCA_031266855.1 Spirochaetales bacterium | reverse complement strand
TGCCAGACCGGCCGTTTTATATTTATAAAACCTCCATACAGAATTTGGGCACATTTTTGGCCCGCCCCCAGGCGGCCCAAAAACCGGGCTTTCCGCTGCAAGTCCTCGGAATTGCCAATGCAATTCCTGTGGGCTTTCCGCTGCAATCCCATTGCGCAGCGGCAGCTCAGAACCAGGCCCCGAAATTGCCGACGGCAATTTCGGGGGCAGCTACTTGCCAGCGGCAATTAGCTGCGCGCAACCCTGCGGTCGCAATTTTGTCCCAAAATTGCGTGGTGTGCCACCAAGCATGTAGCGAAGCGGAGTGCACGCATTTATCACCACCGGCTGTCGCGCGCCCAGCGGCTAACATCAGGCCGTAAAACCAGGCCACGAAATGGCCGCAGGCAATTTCGTGCGTATAACCACGCTGGTCGCAATTTTGCTATGCAAAATTGCTGCTCGCCCATGCAGTCTGGATAGGCCGGGATAGCTGGGGCCGCTGGTTATTCGCAAGGGCGGCCCCGGAAGCCCGGCCGCGGGGAGACTTTCCCCGCCTTGTCTGCTTTAATTCCTACAAGTCTAATGACTTGGACGTGCCGTTCCGCATAAAGAACGCGTACAAACCTGTGTTGTAATTTCGCGAATCTGTTTTTACTGCCCCGCTTTAGCCGCTGCCGCTCGCGCAAGGGATTGTAGCGGAAATCCTTTTTTGCCGTCTGCGGCAAAAAAGATTGAAGCGGAAAGCCCGGTTTTTGGCGCGGGAGCGCCAAAAAGGCGCCCAATATAAAAGGAAAAATCCTATGCGTTTATCATAGTCCTGTCCGAAAAAAATTGACATTTGCTTCCTGTCGATTCATAATGGAGAAATAATATGTAAATAACATATTAAAAAGGAGAGGTACATGAAAAAGATCTGTGGTTTTGTTCTGGCACTGGCGCTGCTGGCGCCATTTGTCTGGGCGACTGGCGGGGGAGAGGCCGCGGGCAGCAAGCAGGAGGCGACACTCAAACTTGCCCATATCTATGCGCCGGACCATGCCTTTTCCGCTGGTATGAAAAATATCGCGGCGGCGGCACGGGAAAAATCGGGGGGCAAACTTGTTATCAATGATTTTCCTGCCGCTCAGTTGGGCAGCGAAACGGATATTGCGAATGGCGGGGCGAATGGCACTATTGAAATGATTATTTCCGGCTGTGGTGAAATTGGTAAGCGCCATACTCCTATTTTGATTCTGGATGGGCCTTTTCTTTTTTCGGGTTACGAACATGCCCGCAAGGTTTTTGATGGGCCTATTGGTCAGGAATTGTGGGACGGCTGTTTGCGGGCTACGGGGCTGCGCTATCTCAGGGCAAACTACTATGGTTCGCGAAACCTTACCGCAAAAAAAGCTGTCAATACGCCTAACGATTTACAGGGCATGAAAATCCGCGCGCCCGAACAGCCCATGAATGTAGCTATTGTCCGGGCAATGGGCGCGAACCCCACTCCTATGGCTTTGTCGGAAGTATATCTTGCCCTCCAGCAGAATGTTGTTGATGGCCAGGAAAATCCCATTCCCACGATTTATACCCAGAAGTTCTACGAAGTCCAGAGCCACATCAGCCTTACCGAACACATGACACAGTTCCCCATCCTTTTTATTGGCGATAAAGTGTATCAGGGTTTGGATCCGGCGCTGCGGAAGGCTCTTGATGACGCGGTGAAGGAAGTTGGCCCTTCCATCGATCAGGCTATCCTTGGTGATGAGAAAAAACTGCTGGACGAAATGCAGTCCAAAGGCATGACAGTCGTAAAGCCCGATATTGACTCTTTCGTCAAGGCGACCGCCGGCGTGTATACGGAATTTGAAAAAAACTGGGGGCCGGATCTCTACAACAAGATTCAGTCTCTGCGCTAGGACTTCCAGGATATCTAGCGGGGGCGCTGTTTTCCAGCGTCCCCGCTTTAGTCCCTGCTTTATAAGAGCTGCTTTAGAAGTTGTCTGGTTTTCCAAACAGCTTCAATGTACGATATGGTAAGAATGATGGCCTTTGCCGCTGGCTGCGGCATATACCGCGGGACTGGGAGTTGAGAACACGGGAAGCTTCCCGAACCCGGTCTAGTATGAAAAACTGAAAATGGGCTTTTAGTACCCGCTTTTCCTGTGAGGAAATTATGAAATTATTCGATAAGATAAACAAATTCGAAGAGGGATTCATCATGGCGTGCTTTGCCATCATGGGTATTGTTTTAACTTTACAGATTTTTATGCGTTATGTTATGAATATGCCTCTTATCTGGAGCGAGGAACTGGCCCGGTATCTTTTTGTCTGGGCCACCTTCATTGGCGCGGGTTACGGAGTGCGCAATAAAATCCACATCTTCGTGGAAATCTTTTATGCACGGATGCCCCGCGCGCTTAAATTTATTATAACCCTTACCACGAATACCCTGTGTATTCTGGTTTTTGCCTATCTCATCCCCTATGGTATTTCTACAGTAAAAACCCAATGGTATATCGGATCCTCCGCCATGGAAATACCTATGAGCTTTGTCTTTGCCGCCATACCTCTCGGTTGTTTTATCGTATGCCTTCGTCTTCTTGGCGATATCGTGCGCGCGATAAAAACAAAAGGAGAAAATCTATGATACTGCTTCTTGGTTCCTTTTTTATTCTTCTTCTTATCAAAGTCCCTGTATCTTTTTCGCTTCTCGTAAGTTCCGTCCTCTATATGGTAGCCCACGGGCAGGAACCCTTTATGGTTATAACCCGAATGGCAATGGGCGTTGGGGATTCCTTCCCCCTCATGGCTGTACCGTTTTTTATTCTTGCCGGCGCCATTATGAATACCGGCGGCATTACCACCCGCATTTTTGATTTTGCCGATAAGCTCTGCGGGCATATTACCGGCGGTCTGGGACATGCCAACATCCTTGCCAGTATTATATTCTCAGGAATGTCAGGAACCGCAATCGCGGACACCGGCGGCCTGGGCGCAATCGAACTCAAAGCCATGAAGGATGCGGGCTACGACGATGATTTCAGTCTGGCCATAACCGGCGCAAGCTCTATCATCGGCCCTATTATTCCGCCATCGGTTCCCGCCGTCATCTTCGGCGTTGTCGGCGGCGTATCCATAGGCCGGCTCTTTATAGGCGGCGTTATTCCCGGCCTTATCATGGGTCTTGCTATGGCCATATTCGTTTATTGTCAAAGTAAATCCAGAGGCTATCCAAAAAAGAAACGCGCGACTATACGGGAAATCGCCGCCTCCACACGAAAATCCTTTTTTGCCCTGATGACCCCTGTCGTCATTATCGGAGGCATTTTCATCGGCGTCATAACCCCAACGGAAGCCGCCATTCTCGCCGTGGTTTACTCCCTCATCCTCAGTATCGCCTACGGGGATTTCCATCGCAAGGATTTTTTCGATGTTCTGCGCGAGACCGTCAATGGAACCGTCAGCGTTATGCTCATTGTCAGTTGCGCCTCTGTATTCGCATACATACTCGCCGCCGAGCAAATCCCGCAGAAAATGGCCGAAGTTTTTCTAGCCACTATTCCAAATAAATACGTCGCGCTCCTTGTTGTCAACATCATCCTGCTCATCGTCGGGACATTCATGGAAACCACATCCGCCATTATGATACTCACGCCCGTGCTTGTTCCCATTACGACCAGTTTCGGCATCGATCCGGTACACTTCGGCATTGTCATGATTCTCAACCTGATGATCGGCCTCTTAACACCCCCGGTCGGCATGGTTCTTTATGTCCTGTCAGGAGTCTCCAAAGTTCCATTTGAACAAATCGTCAAAGCCATCTGGCCCTACATCATCGTCCTTACCATTGTGCTCTTCATTATTACCTATCTCCCGCCGATAGTCCTGTTTCTGCCCAATCTCGTTTTCGGATAAATTCCCGGCACAAGAATTTGGGCGCATTTTTGGGCCGCCCCAGGGCGGCCCAAAAACCGGGCTTTCCGCTCCAAGTCCTCGGAAGCGCCGACGCGCTTCCTGTGGGCTTTCCGCTGCAATCCCATTGCGCCGCTCAGCGGCAGCGCGGAAACCGCGCGGGCCTTTTACGTTGCGGATTTGCTACTGGCAACTCCGTCGGCCTGGTTATCCGCAGCTAATTGCCACAGGTAATTAGGTGGGGGGCGCCGCCCCGGGCGGGGGCGCGGGGGGGGGCGGGGGGGGGGGGGGGGG
>JAISAF010000198.1 GCA_031266855.1 Spirochaetales bacterium | reverse complement strand
GAGGCCCCACCCGTTCCCATACCGAACACGGAAGTTAAGCTCTCCCGCGCCGATGGTACTGCCTTTTGGGGCGGGAGAGTAGGTCGTTGCCAGGCTTTTTTTATTCCCGCGGGGTTACTGCCCGCCGCCCCTCACGGGCGGCGGGCAGGGTGCGGCCGGGTATCTGTCCGGCGCGGGCAGGGGGCTGTTCCTGCTGCCTGGCGGGGTTTCCGCCTGAATGTTTCTAAAAAAACTGTATTATTAAAAAATGATGCCGGGGCTGTATCGCGCGCGCCCGGTACGGGGGTGGCTGTCTGCCCGGCATGCCGCGGCGGGAAACCGTGGGGGGATGCCCTGCGGGTCTGCGCTGCCGCCGGGGGAAGCCTTTTCAGGCGCGCTTTTTCCTGGATGCCCGGCGGGCGACCCCGTGCCGCGCGGGTACGCGCGGGCTGCCGCCGGTGCGCGCGCGAGGGGATGGCCGCGAATTTGCATTCTGCAAATTCGCCCGCTGCGCGGCGCAAGGGATTGCAGCGGAAAGCCCGCAGGATTTGCATTGGCAAATCCGGGGACTTGCAGCGGAAAGCCCGGTTTTTTTGCCCGGCTGCGGGCAAAAAAATGCGCAAAGAGACGGCTGCTTTCCGGTTGGTTTATTTTTCTGATTTTGTTTGTTGTTCCGGTTCTATTTTAGGGTAAAACGTCTTGCATAAGTGATGGAATCGCTGTATTCTTTACTTTATAGAGTGATAGAGTTTGCTTTTTCAGGAGACTGGGGAAATCCGTGGTGTGGGGGGCGTTGCCGCGTTTGAGTGAAGGGCGCGCTTTGCCTGTGGTAATTGTGAGACGGGCTCTATAGGGAATGGAGGATGGTATGGCGGGTAAAGATGAGCAGATGCAGCTTGTAACTTTCCAGTTGGGCGACAAATTGTATGGCATTAATATTATGGATGTGAAAGAGATACAGAGGATGCAGGAGATGAGGTCTATTCCGAATGCGCCTCCGTTTGTGGAGGGAATTTTTAAACTTCGTAGTGATATTATTCCTGTGATTAATCTGCATTCCAGGTTTCATATCAGGAATCTGCTGACGAGCGAGGAAGATAAGCTTCTAAACGGGATTATTATTCTGGATATTGATGGGATGCGCCTGGGTATCATTATCGATAAGGTGTCTCGGGTTATTACGGTTTCGGGTGATCAGGTGCAGCCGCCGCCGCAGATTATTTCCGGTATTGGTGTGGAGTACATCGTAGGGGTTGTGAATCGTGAAGACGGATATCTTATTCTTTTGGATATTCGCCGGCTTTTTAATTCACGGGAACTTCAGCAACTGGAAGCGATTCGCGGATAATTTTTCATGGCTATACCTATAACACGGCCCTCAATTAAAAGAGCGGACATGGACTCTGTGCTTACCTGTATGGTGTCGGACAGCCTGGGGCCTGGCGCGCTGGGGCAAAGGCTGGTAAAGGATATTTGTGAGTATATCGGCTGCGGCGGGGGGCTGGCGTTGCGCGAATATGGCAGGGCGATAAAGTTTGCCTGCCGCGCTTTGGAGCTGCCTGGTGGAAGCCGTGTCGCTATTTCTCCGCTTGCTCCTCGTGTATATATGGAGGCGTTTCAGGAAGAGGGTTTTCAGGCTGTATATGCGGATGTGGAGGAAGATTCGGGTTGTCTTTCACCCGCGGGGGTGGAGGCTTTGCGCGGGGAAGGTATTGCCGCTGTTGTGGTACACGCGAATCTTGGTTTTGTCCCGGATATGGAGGGCTTTCTTGAACTTGGGATTCCGGTTATTGAGGATATTTCCCAGGCTGTGGGCGCCAATACGGGGACGAGGAAACTGGGTTGTTTTGGTTCCTATACGATTGTGTCTCTGGAGCCTGATGGGATTATAACATCTGGTGGCGGCGCGGTTCTTTTATGCCGCGGCCGGAAAGAAACACAGGCTCTTTCGAGGTTGTCGCGGCAGCCTTTGCCTGGAGAGCTTCTTCCTGATTTTAATGCCGCGCTGGGAATTACCCAGGTAAAGAATATCGAAAAATTTATTGAAAAACGCAAGGAAATCGCGGGGGTTTTTTCTCATGCGGCGATGCAGTCGCGGCACAGGATGTTGTCACAGAAGGGTGATGCCGAGAATATTTTCTTTTCGTTTCCGCTTCTTCTTGCGTCCGGGATGAAGGATATCCAGGCTTATGCCCGTAAAAAGGGGATTGAGAGCGAGGCTGCTTTTACCGGGTCTATTCTTGCGTATCTTGCGGAGGAGGAGGCCGCGGCGAAGAAGTATCCTGTCGCGCGGTCTTTCCTTTTGCGGTGTCTTCTTTTTCCTTTGTACCCGGCTTTGGCTAAAGCTTCGGTAGAGATGATTACCCGCGTTTTGTCAACGTTGCCATGATAGTACCCAGGGCATCGGCATTTACTTTTTTCCCTGTATAATAGCGCATTTTTTGCGGCGATGCCGCAAAAAACCGGGCTTTCCGGGGGTTCCGTCCGGCCGCTCCCGCGACCGTACCGCTTCGCGCCCCTACAATGCGCCCGAAGACGGTCGCTTTCCGATAGGTATAGATTGTAGTGGGCGCTATCGCGCCCCCGGAATCCCTTGCGCCCCACGGGCTTTCCGGGTTTTGGAACAAACTCAAAGAAGTATCAAAGGATACTTTTTCCTTTTTTTGCTTTCTCGACCTTGCCAGTCTTCGGCTTCGTGGTAAAATTTTACGAGTTACGGTTTTCTTTTTAGTTTTCCCAGACGCCGGTGCGAAGCAGGATGTCCGCGGCTTCCTTTCCCCAGCCGGCATTTGCCTTGGGATTGGCGGGGCTGGGATGCAGGATCTGCGCCTTGCGGAAACTGACCGGATTATCCCCGGCGTTCAGGGCCGCTGCGGCATCGATGCGTTTCGCGGCGAAGCCTCCCACGCCGACAACCCACTGGGGCCGCAGCAGTTGTATTACGTCCGCGAGCGCGCGGTCGCAGACTTTGAAAAGGGGCGCCGCTTCTTCCGCGGGGAGTTTGTCGGGAGTCAGGTTCGCCCCGCTTTCCGTCATAAAGACAAGGGGACAGTAATTCGCCACAAAATGATCCTGAAAAAAAGCTTCCGGTGTTTTGAAGCGTTCACGGAAAAAACCCCACAGACGCCGGCCGGAAACCTCTGATTTCGTACAGGCGAAGCCGCTTACGGGGCGCATGGGGTGTTCGTGCCGCGGTTTATCCACTTCCGCCGTGATGCCCAGCCAGTCGCGCACAGCGGCAATTTCCCCAAAGGGAACGCCTGTCTGCGCCATTCCCCAGGGGCCGGGGTTCATACCTAAAAAAATGATTTTTTTCGGCGGGGCGCCGTAAAGCCGCAGATACTTTTCGTGCGCTGTTCTCGCGTATACAAGGGGATTGTAAACCGCCGCGGCAGCCGTGAAGCGCAGGCGCGCGCATTCCCCGGCAAGGCGCTGGCTTATATGTATCAGCGCCTGTACTGAATCATCGTGAATATGTCGCATGAAAACAGAATATGGAGTTTGGGGAGAAATGTAAAGGCGAAAAAGGGAGGAGGGGCCGGGCGCATAAAAAATCAGAATTTTTACCGCGAAGCCGGAAAAGTTAAGGAAGGAGAGATAAAATAGTTCATTTTTTATACTATGGAAACCTCTAAAAACTCGTTGGATTATGATTTCCCGGCGCACAGGATAAAATTGCGATCGCGCAATTTTATCCTGTGCGGGCGGAAGGGGCTGGCCCGCGAATTTGCGTTAGCAAATTCGCGGGCCGTCGCTGGGCG
>JAISAF010000123.1 GCA_031266855.1 Spirochaetales bacterium | reverse complement strand
ATACAAAGCAGCCAGACCGGGAGCAGGGTTCGTCTGTAGCGCGGGGATTCACGGGGCTTAAAATTAAATGGGTTTAAAATGGCACCGTCAACAAGTTAAGAAAATATGTGCGCATTTTTGGCGCTCCCGCGCCAAAAACCGGGCTTTCCGCTCCAAGTCCTCGGAAGCGCCTATGCGCTTCCTGTGGGCTTTCCGCTGCAATCCCTTGCGCATGGCAGCTTGAGAACCAGTTCCCGGAATTGCCACAGGCAATTCCGGGGCAGCTAATTGCCTTTAGCCCATAACCTGTTGGCGGTGTTAAAATGGAGTTAAAATAAATGAAACTTGGATTAAACGCGAATGTTTTTGGCGGTTTTCCTCTTGAAAAAGTATGTCAGGTCTGCGGCGATTTAGGCGTGCAGGCTGTCGAGCTAAAAACGCCTGGGTATCCCCGCATGGCGCATCTTGATGTTCATGAGCTTCTTGCGGATGAGTCTTCAATAAACCGGCTGCGCGGACTACTGGAACAGCATAATCTGTTTATCTCTGCCATAGGCTGCGCCGGGAATCATGTTCATCCGCGGGAAGAGATCAGGGTTCCTTTTCAGGACTTGTTTAAGAAAACAATTGTGCTTGCGGAAAAACTGGGAATAAATAAAGTTACAACGTTTTCGGGCTGTCCCGGGGACTGCGCCGCTTCACAGTTTCCTAATTGGGTTACCTGCCCCTGGCCGGAGGACTATCTCAAGGTGCTGGAATATCAATGGAATGACGTTCTTTTTCCATATTGGTGTTCCGCCGCGAAGTTTGCCCTGGATCACGGCGTAAAAATTTGTATTGAAATGCATCCGGGATTCAACGTTTATAATCCAGAGACTTTTTTGAAACTGCGCGGCGCCGCTGGTGAAAGCGTTGGGTTAAACTTCGATCCCAGTCATTTATTTTGGCAGGGCATTGACCCTGTTGAAGTAATAGCGGAATTAGGCGAAACAATTTTTCATGTTCATATAAAAGATTCATATATCGATAAAAAAGTTGTCCGACTGAACGGCGTACTCGACACCAAACATTATAAGGATGTCGCGAACAGGGCATGGACTTTCAGGACGGTTGGGTATGGACATTCCTCCAGGGTGTGGAAGGATATTATCAGCGCTTTGCGTATAACGGGCTATGACTACGTTCTAAGCATTGAACATGAAGACTGTTTAATGTCGCGGGAAGAAGGCTTAAAAAAGGCTGTGAGTTTTCTTCGCCCGCTGATACTTACCGAACCTGCCGACAGAATGTGGTGGGCATAATTCCCCGGCGCCTCGGATCGGGCCGCCTTCCCGTATTTAAACCTGACTCACAGAATTTTTTAACCACGAAGTTAAAGAAGTCTAAAAGCCTGTTCAAAATCTTTATAATTTCGCTTCAATAGAGCTGTTTAGAAACCTCAGTTTCTGAACAGCTTATAGAACGGGTTTAATATAAAAATAGCCGAATTTGCCGCCATTTTGCGGCAAATTCGCCAGACTTGTGAAAGAACCGGAAGGTTATCGAACAAGTCTAATATCAGAATTTGGGCGCATTCCGGGGGCGCGTGAGCGCCCGCGACAATAAATTTCTTCTCGGAAAGCGACTGTCTTCAGGCGCACTTTTTGCGGCTAACGCCGCAAAAAACCGGACTTTCCGCTACAATCTTTTGGCTGCGCCAAAAGGATTTCCGCTGCAATCCCTTGCGCCGCGTAGCGAGCGAATTTGCGGAATGCAAATTCGCGACCAGCCCCTTGCGTCCCACGGGCTTTTCGCGCTCCCGCGCGGCTTGAATCTTTTAAAGTAGCGGCAAACGCCGTTCTTTCCTGTCTGGAAATAAGTTATACGCAATTAGCATTCGCCTGTTATACGCACGCATTTAATTGCCGATGGCAATTAAATGCGTGGCATGGCACCAAACCCGCAAGCGTGGACGCTTGCTTCTAATCCGGCGTAGGCTCTGCCTACGCCGAGCGGGGCTGCCGCTCGCGCAAGGGGATAGGAGCGGAAAGCCCACAGGATTTGCATGAGCAAATCCGAGGACTTGCAGCGGATAGCCCGGTTTTTTTGCCCGGCCGCGGGCAAAAAAATGCGCCCAAAATTATCCGCTAATCTCCGCGTGGATACCGCGCGAGGCAAGAAACCGCTGAAAATCCCTGGCCGCCGGAACAGCTTGTTTCACATCGATCAGGGCGTCCGCGCAGGGTCTGCCGAGCATTTCGTATTTCCCTTCGCCCAGCGGATGATAGGGCAGCAATTCTATTTCCGTTATTCCCAGCCCGTGAAAAAAATCAGCAAACCCGGCGAAGGATTCCCCGCCGGTATTAAAACCGGGAATTACCGGAACCCGGATAATTACGTGAGGATGCGTTTTTATTATGCCGGAAATATTTTCCTGCATCTGCCGCACATCGGCGCCTGTCCATTCCTCCAGGATTTTTGGATTCGTATGCTTTACATCGCAGAATACGAGTGTCAATAGCGGCAGGCAGCGTTCAATATCTTGCCACTGCGCAGCGGAAGATGTTTCCACCACCGCGGAAACACCAGCGCCGCGGCATAAATCCAGCAGTTCGTACAAAAACTCCGGCTGCGAAAACGGCTCGCCGCCGGATACCGTAATCCCGCCCCCGGAGGAGGCAAACACATCTGCGTCCCGCAGCGCCTGTTCCAGCGTTTGTGCAGCCGTCATAGGGCCACCTTTTAGAATCAGCGCCGCCGTGGGACAATCGCGTACACAGGCACCGCAGGCACGGCAGCCGTTTCTATTTATAAGCGGATAACCGCCTTCGCGTCCGATAAGGCCGCGGGGGCAGCTACGAACACAGGTCCCGCACTGGATACAGCGCCGCTCATTGAACAGGAGTTCCGGCGCCGTGTTCTGGGATTCAGGATTGGAACACCACCGGCACCGCAGCGGACAGCCTTTCAGGAAAACCGTTGTACGCAGCCCCGGCCCGTCATGAACGCAAAAACGCTGGACATCAAATACGCAGCCCGTCATAGATGCTGCCTTCATACTGTCTCTTCATACCGTTCCTTCATACCGTCCAATGATCGAATCCTGGGCCTTCCGGGAAAGTTCCACAAAGATGGCGCTGTAGCCCGCTACACGGACTACCAGGCTGCGGTATTCTTCGGGTGTTTTCTGCGCTTTCAGCAGGGTCTGGTTGTCCAGAATATTAAACTGCCAGTGGAAACTGCCTGAATCCACAAAATACCGTAATAACTGGGCCATTTTTTCACGCCCCTGAGGCGTTACGAACAGATTTTTTGTTAAACGCTGATTGATGATAACTCCGTTTGGCGCCCGGCTCTGATTTATTTTAGTAACGGACTTTAAGTCCGCGGTGGGGCCGTGGAGATCCAAACCATACATGGGCGTAAGCCCGTCCGACAGTGGGAGATTTGCTAAACGGCCATCCGCGGTCGCGGCGGTGTAATTGCCAAGACCTATCTGCGCGCTGACGGAATACAGCGCGGGCCAGAACGCGCCGCCACGGTAGTTTTTATAGCGTTCAACATTGTCAAAGAAACACCCGGTTAAACGTACAGCCAGGCTGTCTACCCCGTCCACATCGTTGCCGAATTTCGGCAGACGGTTAATAATGAACTGGCGCAGATATTCATCGTTATGAAAATTATGCGCAAGCTTTTCGCGGAATTCCTGCAATGACAGTTTTTTATTCTCAAATACCAAATCACGAATGGCATACAGGGAATCCGCGCAGGTCGCGGCTCCAACAGCCACAAGGCCGGTTGTGTTGTAACGCGCGCCTCCGCCGGTAACATCCTGTCCCCGTTGCAGGCAGTCATCCATAAAAAGACTTATAAAAGGAAGCGGCATAATCTGCTGGTGAATATGGTCGGCCAGATTCGCGTCGCAGACCTGGAGTTCCACGCTATATGAAAGCTGCTTTTCAAACAGCCGCATAAAATCTTCAAAGGAATCACAGCCGTCCGCGTCCAGCCGTAAACCGATTTCCTTATTAAACTCCAGGTCTGTTCCGCAGCCAATTGTCATTTCCAGCGCTTTTGCCATATTCAGATACCCGCCGTTGCAGCGCCCCCACATCCCGTGGACAGTAATCTCATCACAACCCACAGGCAGATATTCACGGGCTTCTTCCAAAGGAATACCATGATCCGTCAATGACCGGATTATCAGCCCGTCGTTAAGAACCTGGGGCATACCGTTCCCGCCGCTTATGCTCAGGATAACCTGATTTAAAAAATCAGCCGGAGTATTCTTATGCAGCCGTACCGTAAAGTTAGGCTGGTGCAGCCGTATATGATAATTCGCAGTCAGGCAGATATACGACAGGGGGTTCGTACAATCATTCCCCGCGGCGTCAATTCCGCCCACAACAAGATTCTGCCCGGAAGCATAGCCCGCGTTCACCTCGGCTGCTCCGGTACTGTCCACCCGCATAATTTCGGCGAATTTCAAAAAGAGCATATCCACAAGTTCCTGGGCTTCCTGAAAATTTATCTTTCCCGCGGACAAATCCCGTTCCAGAAACGGCCACATATACTGATCAAAGCGGCCCGGCGAAATCGAAAAACCGTTCGATTCGATCTGCGGAATAAGCTGCATAAACCAAAAAGACTGCACGGCCTCACGAAAATTCGCCGCCGGTTCAAGGGGCGACCGTTCCAGCAGTTCCGCCAGATTCCGCAGCTCCGCGGCCCGCCCGGCATCCTCCTCCACCGCCGCCATCTCCAGCGCCAGTGTCCGGTATCGCCGCGCCAGGACAAGGGTTCCTTCGCACAGTTCCTCACAGGCAGCGTAAAAGGAAGACTTCCGCGGAAACTCTGGATCCGTAACAGCCAGGTTTTTCCGGTACTCCCCGATCTCCTTCTGAATACCCGCGATCCCCTTGTGTAATATTTTGCGGTAATCCATCGCGACGTGGGCGAACCCGCTCCATTCATGCGTATTGCTTAAAAATCCTGTCGCGATACCGCTTCGCACCGCGGCGGGACGCATTTGAAAAAATAAATCCGTAAGAGTTTTCCCCTTCCAGTACGGCCACATATCGTAAAGAGTCTGCTTAACTTCAGCAGACACCCGTAGCCGGTTGTATTCGCGGGTTTCAAACTGCTCAATATCTTCCATAAATTTTATATTGATCTCAGGAAAAACTTCCGCCGAACGGGGCTTTGAAGCCGGATGCCCCACGATGATTTCGCCAGGACTAATAAATACCGGCATACGCGTCAGGGTTTCCCGCAGCGCGCGCGCCCGCCTGCGGATTACCGGCAAACTCTCCCATTGCTGGTAAACTTCCGTATAAATTACAGCCCGGTCACAGCACATGCACGGCGCACGATCCAGAAAATTTTCTTTAAGCCGCTGTACACGCAAAGACGGTTCTGTTCCAGGAATGATCCCATATTCCGCCATCATCCTTCCTCCTAACGCCTGACGCACACAAAACTGTCTATAAAACCACCGCCACATAACGCGCGGCGCACTACAAATTAAAATTATCAAGAAGCCGGTAAACCGTACTTTAACATTATATGCGGGACTTTGTGTAGCGGACAGAGCAAAAGCATTTATTTTTTCCGATCAGAAATGGCGCCTTCCGGTGGCGCACCCGCGCCACCGGAACCGGGCTTTCCGCTCCAAGTCCTCGGATTTGCCAATGCAAATCCTGTGGGCTTTCCGCTGCAATCCCTGGCGCGCGCAACAGCGCCTAACATAAAGCCGTAAAAGCCGGCTCCGCAAAATTGCTTCGCAATTTTGCGATCAACAAGTTATACGCACGGTTTTAATTGCCATCGGCAATTAAAACCGCGGGCTGTTTCTCAAGCTGTTAGCGTGGCGGCGGTGATAGATACGCGCACAGCGCATAACGCGCTGTGCGTGGTGGCAAACCACGCGATTTTGCAAAGCAAAATCGCGACCGCCTGGTTGCACGCAGCTAATTGCCAAAGGCAATTAGCTGCCACGGAATTGCCTTTGGCAATTCCGTGGGCTGGTATTGAGCTGCCGCTAATCAGACACTACCCATTTGTACGTGTCATCGGGGCTGCCGCTCGCCATTGTCCGGTTAGATCCGGACGGGCCTTCAATTACCGAATTCCAGCCTTTTTTTAAAATCAAATTTACATAGACAGCCGTTCCATTTTCACCGGCTTTTCCCGTTATAAGAGCGTCTTTATCCGCGTATATATAGCTTACACTACTGGTTCCATTCGTTTTGATTAATTCAAGCCCTTCATCAGCAACCTTCAAACTGCCCACATAAACAGTCCGTACATCAGAAGGATCCGCTGTAAGTCCCATTTTCGTGTGCCATATAGGAATTCCTGTCCACTGAGAAATGACAGGCAGTTTCAGGGTAAGCTTTCCATCAGCGTCGATACTGCCAAGCGCCGCCTCAGCATAGCCGGGATCACTATCATTTGAATACGTTTGCATTGCTGTCTCCGCGCGGGGCGGGGACGGGCTGCCGCCGGAATCGCATCCCGCGAAAGCGCATAAAACTATCAATACCGCGGGAACGGCAAGAACCGGCATATAATTCTTTTTCATTTCGTATACTCCATAGATAGCGGGCGGCCCGGCCCTGAAAAACATGAGCGGAAGGGATACTGACGGTATAAAGATTTACCTGTGTATTTACATTGCGCATAACACAATAGATTCTACTGTACCATTTTGCGTTATACACTCCTGAAATTATGTTTTACTTTACCAGTATGCAAAAAAATTGTCAAGAAGCGGCAGCTCAGAATAAGGCCAGGAAATTGCCACGGGCAATTTCCTGGCGCTGCCGCTTGTGCGCGCGCAAGGGATAGGAGCGGAAATCCCGCAGGAAAGTGCCGAAGGCACTTTCCGAGGAATTGCAGCGGATAGCCCGGTTTCCGGCGCGAAGCGCCGGAAATGCGCCCAAAATGTGTGGCAGTGAAACTCTTGAAAAAAAACAGGCTAATCGTAGAGCGAGTTCGTATCCAGAAATACATCCACCGCGTAATAACCGGCGCCAATCAGGTATACGTTGAGGGCGGATGCGGGCGCGTATACAATGGGCAGGTCGCGCTCCACTTTATAGAAAGGCAGGGAATTAACCTGGCGGCGCAGTTGTTCCAGGAAATAGTCGCCCGCGGATGAATACACGCCCTGGATGACAATTCGCGAGGGGTCGCGCAGGAGAACAATATTGTGAATTAAAATGGAAAAATAGCGAATAACTTTGTCGAGTAAAATACACGCGAGGGGATCCTGCTGGTTAGACGCTTCGAAGACATCCGTAATCGTAAGAGCGCCTTCCTTCGCTTTCCGGTAAAGGCAGGAGCGCGGATAATCCGTGTACAGTTTTCCGGCTTGCGCGAGTACCGTCTGCGGGGATACCAGGGATTCAAAACAGCCGTAACCACCGCAGTGGCATTTTATTTCGGAATAGGGTTCGATAATCATGTGGCCGATTTCGCCGATGAATCCATTTGCGCCATGCATAGGCTGCTGATTCTCAAGTATGCTGCCTCCTATGGAATGGAAAGAACTGGTAATGACGGCGACAGGTTCATAGAGATCGGCGTTCAGCAGCGCCTGATAATAACCGGCGAGGCGTGAATTGTTATTGACATAGATAGTCGCGGGAAACGCCAGAGCGCGGGCCAGGTCTTCGCGAACCGGCAGGTTTGTGCCCCAGGCATGATGCACGGTGTAGCGAATAACGCCGCTGGTGGCATCGATAATGCCTTCGCATCCGAGGACAATTGAATGGACTTCCCGGCCCGAGAGTCCGGCCTCTTTCATCATGGCGTGGATTATATCCGCCATGCGGCGGATTGCTTTTTTGTAACTTACCTGTATGTCGCAGTCAACCGACCTGCTGCTGATGGCGTGGCACTTCAAGTCCATAACCGCGCAGGATAAAGTTTTGATGCCCAGGCTAAGCGTAATGACATGCAGGAAGGAAGCGTTAAAGGCAAACAGTTCCGGCTTTTTTCCTCCTACATCCGTGGAGCTTCCCTTGCCGCTTGTCTTTACCAGCCCCTTTGCCGCGAAATCGTTGACAACCTTTGTTACTGTTGTTTTGCTTAAATTGATTTTGTCGGCGATATCCGGGATGGATAAATTCTCCGCCTTGCGGAACATGGAAAGAATCAATTTCTGATTATGATACTTTATATTTTTTGGTTTATTGCTTGTCCTTTGTAATTTCTGCTGGGTCGCGTACATTCCTCTCCCTCGAATTTGCAAACCTGAATTGACCGCGTATGGCATCTGCGCCGCCTTAAGTTCGCTAACAGAGTTTAATTTCCAGGAAACTAAACAAAACTCTTTTACTGTGCAAGGATACGCCATTTCCCGATATTATGCAAGCTAACACGGCTTTAGAAATTAAACATTACGAAGATTTTTTAAATTTGGGCGCATTCCGGGGGCGCATAGCGCCCACTACAATAAATTTCCTATCGGAAAGCGACTGTCTTCAGGCGCACTTTTGGCGCGTTGCGCCAAAAGCCGGGCTTTCCGTTCCAAGTCCTCGGAAAGCGCCGATCGCTTTCCTGTGGGCTTTCCACTGCAATCCCTTGCGCGGGCTGCAACCCGGCGTTTTTTT
>JAISAF010000093.1 GCA_031266855.1 Spirochaetales bacterium | reverse complement strand
CCCCCCCCCCAAATTGGTATGACACAAAGCGTTAGGCGCATGTTAGGCGAAAGATGAGTTAAGGCTGTAAAAATACCAGGAATAGTCATTTCGTGTTATCCTGTTGGAAACTAAAACATAATTTCGGAAAAATGTCAAGTACCGGCAGCCGGGCGGCATTTTTAAAAATAAAGAAATTCACCACGAAGTCGAAGACTGGTAAAGTCGAGGACGGGCAAGGTCGAGGAAGTAAAAAAAGGAAGAAGTAAAAAAGATCAAAAACTTATTTAACTTTTTCGACTTTGCGGTAAAAATATTGGCTCTGAGCTGCCGCTTGCGCAAGGGATAGGAGCGGAAAGCCCACAGGATTTGCATGGGCAAATCCGAGGACTTGTAGCGGATAGCCCGGTTTTTTGGCGCTTTGCGCCAAAAATGCGCCCAAATAAAACCGGCATTCTATACACCGGCGCCTGACCGTGATACAGTGGGGCAAGGAGGAACTTTTATGAAAAAAATTCTTACCGCGATTCTGCTGGCGTGGGTAGTTGTTTGGGGATTTTCCCAGGAGGGGCGTCCGGCGACGAATGAAGATGTTACGAAACTTTTTGAAGTGATGGATATGAAGAATATCGGTTTGCAGACTTTTGATGTTATGCTTGCTCAGATGGTACAAATGTTTCCCGATGTGCCGACCGATTTTCTTGATGCTTTTCGGGAAAACCTTGATTTCAGTTCTCTTTTTGATGCGTTTATTCCTATTTATGCTAAATACTATACCCATGATGAGGTTATGCAGCTTATCGAATTCTACCGCACTCCGCTTGGTCGGAAGACTATTGAGCTGACGCCTGCCATAACCGAGGAGAGTATGGCGATGAGTCTGGAATGGGCGATGAGGGTCAGCCAGCAGCTTATCGAGGCGATGCGGGAAAAGGGATATGTTGATTCGTAATTTCCGTGCCGGAGGATAGGGCTTTTTCAGTACCCCAGGGTTTTGTTTACGATATTGCGGAGTTCGCTGCCGCTGGTGTAGCGTTTCAGGTTGTCCAGAAACAGGTGGAAAACTATTTCATCATACTGGGGATGGGAGCCTGAATAGTGTGGCGTTATGATGATACCGGGAATATCCCACAGGGGAGACTCAGGCGGCAGCGGTTCGGTTTCTGTTACGTCAAGGACGGCTCCGGCTATGCGCCCGGAGCGTACTGCCTGCGCGAGGGCTGTCTCGTCCACGGTGGGGCCTCTGCCGATGTTGGCAAAAAGGGCTGTTTGTTTCATTTTTTCGAATGTTTTTCCGTTAAAAATATGATGAGTCTCCTGCGTACAGGGCAGTATATTTACTACAACATCGGCTTCGCCGAGGGCTGTCTCCAGACATTCCTGGCTGACTATTTTTTCCAGGCCGGGGGGAAGGTCGTGGGGCGGGGGGCTGCGGCGTACGCCGGTAATGTGCATGCCGAAAGCGCTGGCTATGCGCGCTATATGCCCGCCGACTGAACCAAATCCCGCGATGAGCAGACTTTTTTCGTAGAGGAGGCCGGCTTTGTGGAGAATGGAGCGTTGCCATTCATGGCGTTTCTGGGCTTCAAAAACTTCGGGGAATTTCCGGTACCAGGCGATGAGCAGGCCGAACAGATGTTCGGCCATTTGGGGGCCGTGGATGCCTGATGCGTTTGTCAGGGTGAATGGGTGTTTTTGCGCGTCGGGATAGCGTTGCAGCCAGTCCGCGCCGGCATACCACTGCTGGAACCATTTAAGTCCGGGGGCGCGGGGGATTAGTTCCTGGGGAAAATCTCCCGCGGCAATTTCAATTTTATCGAGAATTTTTTCGATTTCGGCCCGTTCTTCCGTTACAAGAACGGTTCTTCCTGCCGCGTATCCGGCGATTTGTTCCGCCGCGTCCAGGGGAACCCGTCTTCCTTTTAAAAACAGGACAAGGTATTTTGTATCGCTCATATATATATAATACGCTTTTTTTTACATGATGTCATGGCTTTTTAGAATCCGGGCGCCTCTATGGTTTATCCTGAAAAAGCTGTCCCGGGGCTATTGGCATATATCGTTCCGGCGGTAAAGGGCGGCAAAACTGTGGCGGCGGGTTTGTGTGGGAATAAAACGGGGGCGCACTTCATTAGACTTGTTCGATAACCTTCCGGTTCTCTCACAAGTCTGGCAGAATTTGCCGCAAAATGGCGGCAAATTCTGCTGTTTTTATATAGAGGCCGTTTTCGAAGCTGTGGGGGTTTCCAAACAGCTCTTATCCAGGAATTCTTAGTAAAGGATATTACCGTCTCCAAAAATTATTGATCCGGCAACCTGGTTATGCGCACTATAGTCTATTTTTCAGTTTCATTATTTCACTATATATTTGTTTATAATCGGTATTACTTCCATGAAATATACTTTTATAGTTTTTTGCGTAGTAAATTATTGATTTTATATATTCTTTTCTTGTCCAGTCTTTTTGCCGTAAAAAATTTTGAATGTTTTGAACCATAATTGTATAGCTCATTGAATAATCGTCTGCTTTAATAACTTTATTTTCAAAAATGTCATTAAATTTTGAACTAAAACTGCCGAACGCTTTTATTAATTCCTGCTTATTACAGCAAAAAGTTAAATGCATGCACAAAGTCATTGAATCAATCAAATCCATATTATCAGTTAATAAGGAACAATAGTGTTCATATTTCCTGCTGCCAAGGCACATTATTTCACCCAGCAATTCATAACAAGTGAATGGATTTTTATTGTAATATTTTTCAAACGCGGTTTCTAAATACTTTACGTTACTTTTTATTGATATTTTACCAAGTGAATGAATGGTTATTTGTTTTATAGTCAGATAATCGTTATATAAATACTTGTCTATTTCGTCAAAATAATTTAATGCTGATAAATTTTCTATAAAAACTTCCCTGTCCTCATGTGACAAATCAGAGGAAATAATAGTATCGGTAACAAATATCATTGTTTTCATAAACAAATCCATATCTAATGTATTTCCATCTGATGTATATTCCAGAGTAGTCAAAATATTTTTTATAATTTTTTCGTAATTGTACTTATATTTTTTATAGACATGATTCACTTTCCCGTCAAAATTATATGCTACTATATATTCATTAATATCCATAAATACCTCCGTCAGGTTATATATTTTTTAGATTATTTTGTCAATCATTTTAAGGTGTATTGCAGGGCACCGGCGTTGATTTTCATGTTTCGGGGAACTGAAAAGGAATTTTAACACCAGGCCGGATAAGTTCCGGTACAAGGCCCCGTTTTCTCTTCTTTTTTCTTTGCTTCTTCGCCCTTGCCCGTCTTCGCTCTTGCCAGTCTTCGGCTTTGCGGTGAATTTTCCCTTCAAAGTATGCTGGTTTTACGGTACAGTTTAGCCGCTGGGCGTTGCGGCAGCCGGCGGTGATAGATACGGTGCGCAGCGCGAAGCGCTGCGCACGGCGGGAAACCACGCGCAATTGCCTTGCGGCAATTGCGCGGCATAGCCGGCCCGCGTTTACGGTTTTATGTTAGCCGCTACCGTGCGCGCAAGGGATTCCGGTCGCGCGGGAGCGCGAAAAGCCCGTGGGGCGCAAGGGATTGCAGCGGAAAGCCCACAGGATTTGCATAAGCAAATCCGAGGACTTGCAGCGGAAAGCCCGGTTTTTTGGGGCGCGCGAAGCGCGCCCAAAAAAATGCGCCCTTCTATGGCTGTTTCCGATAGGAAACTTATTGCCGTTGATGAAAGGGGAAAAGCGGGTTACATTTCGTACATGAAGAAAAATATCATTATTATTTTTGCTTTTCCTGTTTTCGTCCTGCTTTCCGGGGCCTGCACGGTACGCCAGGATATAACGCTCCTGGCTGGTGCGGAGGGGGCCGCGCGTCTTGAGGCTGAACTGCATCCGGTTTTTATGGCCTATTATACGGACCTCGCGTCGGGTTTTGACAGTTCCTTTGATCCGGCGAATCCGCGCTATTTTAATATGGAAGCAATCGCCGCTGGTTTTCAGCGCAATACGGAGCTGCGGCTAAACTCCGCGGACAGTCCCCGGCCAGGCAGGCTTGTTTTAGACTTTCACATCCGGGATATTTCCGCCGCCATCAGGAATGAGACCAAAGCCGCGCAGAATATCATCAGCCGCAGCAGGGAGGCCGGAGGGGAAACTCTCAGTATCCGCCTGAACAGGGATAACCTGGCGTCGCTTTTGCGGGTAATTCCCGAAGCGGACTCCGCGCTGGCGAAAATGCTCCTGCCGCCCGAAAACGCCGCAATCAGCGAAAATGAATATATAGACCACCTCGCCTGGGCGCTTGAGGATTACGCGAAAGGTGAAAAGATTGAGGATATCCTGAAGTCCTCGGTGATGAATCTTTTGATAAAGACTCCGGGGAAAATTGTGTCACAGACGGGCGGGAAACTCAGGAATGAACGGGAAGTTTCTTTTGAAATTTCAATTCCCCAGCTCCTCACTTTGGAAAAGCCGGTTGAGTTTTCGGTACGGTATCAGTAGCGCCTAATGCAAAAGCAATGCGGGATTTACCGGCTTGCCCCAGCGGGAAATGGAAAAATGGAGATGATTTCCTGTTGAATATCCTGTGGATCCTACATCCCCAAGCCGCTGGCCTTCGCGGACCCATTGCCCGGTTTTGACGCGGATAAGGCTCATGTGGGCATACGAGCTTACATAGCCGCCTGAGTGCGCCACGACAACGTAATTTCCTGAGATATTGTTATATCCGGTTTCAATGACGCGGCCTTCCATAGCCGCGCCGATGGGGGTGCCGTAATTCCCGGCTATATCTATGCCGGTATGAAAACGCCGCAGGCCGGTAAAGGGATCGGCGCGGTACCCGTAGGCGGAAGTTATCCAGCCGCGTACCGGGTAGCGGAAAAGCTCGCCCCAAATACGGCGCAATTCGATAAAAGGGAGTTTTGCTTCGGGGATGAAGATTTTTTCCCCGGGTTTGTAATCAAACTCTTCAATGTTGTTGACTTCCAGGAGCTGCTCCTGCGCGAGTTCGTAGGTTTCAGCCAGTTGTTCCAGACTGTCACCGGACTTGACGGTATGCATAATGCCGTCCATGTTCGGAATGCGCAGACTTGTTCCTATTTGCAGAAGGCGCGCCCGCTCGATTCCGTTACAACTGATGATGCTGTCCTGATTAAGCTCCATTTTCTGGGCAATGCCGGAAATCGTATCGCCTTTTTCCACCGTATACATCGTGAAAGAAAGTACGTTTTTCGGCGGAACTTCGGGTATGTCCGCGTCCGCTGGGATTTCTTCGGTATCGGGAATCCCGGCGTAGTCTTTGTCCAGGTATATATTCAGGTGGAGGCCCGGCTGCCCCAGGCCCGTTTCCTCATCAGGCCGCAGGAGGCTTTCCAGCGGAGAGCTGAGCAGTGCAAAAACGAACGCCGCCAAAACAAAAATCCCGCACAGCGCCTCGCCAGTCCCGCGCCGCGTGGCCGCTTTTTGCAGATACCTGCCAATTACCATGCAAATACGCCTAACTGTTTTCATTAGTTCTTCTCTGTTTTATATCTCATTTCAGGATACTGTACGAAGTAGTCCAAAACTGTTTTCTTTATTGTTTCAAAATTCTTACAGTTATTAATCGACACAAAAAGGCCATGTCCAAATGCCAAATTCCGGCAAAACCAGAAAAAAAATCTCTGCGCCCGGCTTTTCAGAAAATCCTCCGGCTGGAAACGCGGCAAAAGATCCAGAAACCTCTCCGCGACAGCCTCAAGATCCACCGTCATCTGAAAAGCCGGGTCTTTCTCCTTCTGCCGCAGGAACGCGAAAAACCAGGGAGCGCGGGCCGCCGCGCGTCCTATCATAATGCCGCCGGAACCATAGCGTTCTTTTTTGTCTGCCCAACTGGCGAAGGTTTTTACATCCCCGTTGCCGATAAGGGGTATGGGGAGAATTTCCTTTAGGGCCGCGACATAGTCCCAGCGCGCCAGGCGGCTGAATTTTTCCTTTTTTATGCGGGGATGAAGGCTTATAAAATCAACGCCTTCTTCCGCAAGCCCCCGGCAAAACGCGGACAGATATTCAAAGTTGTCCTCGTATCCCGCGCGGAGTTTTACCGACAGGGTTTTGGTTTTCAGCCTTTTCCGCAGGGCCGCGGCAAGGCTCCGCGCGCGCCGGGGATCCTTCATCCACGCTACTCCCGCGTTTGCCCTGACGATTTCAGGGGCGCTGCATCCCATATTGAAATCAACGCCGAGTCCCGGCCTTTCGTCCAGAAACTCCGCGGCGGCGGCGGCTTTTTCAATGTCCGAGCCAACAAGCTGGTACACAAGTTTATCCGGTTCGGGTTCGGGGTTAATGTAGGAATCCTCATACGGGCCGCGTTGCAAAAGGGCCGCGCAGCTTATCATTTCGGTAAAATACACATCGCAGCCGCCGAAGTCTTTTACAAGCCAGCGCAGCGCGGGAGTCGTCAGCGCCGCCATAGGGGCAAGGATAAGGGCATCTCGGGGAAACATACCATCCTAAGATTAATGGATTCGCGCAAATAAAACAACAACTATAAGCCTGTTTACCGGGGCGCCGACGTTTACTTTTTTCAGCATAAAAATTCCGCTATAGCCAGCCTGTTCAACAACTCATTTATAATTCGGAATTTGGGCGCATTTGCGGCGTAAAACGCCGCAAACCGGGCTTTCCGGGACTCCGCTACCGCTCCGGCCCCGGCGCTCCGCGCCGTGGCTGCTGCGCATCCCTCCAATCCCTTGCGCCGCCCAGCGGCTGACCTGGGCCGTAAACACAGGCCCGCAAAATCGCCACGCGATTTTGCGGGCCTGGTTCCAACCCTGCATGCGTAACCGCGGGCTGTAATCGTGGTGGCGACAGCCGGTAGTGATAAAGACGTGCACAGCGCGTAACGCGCTGTTCCTGGTGGCAAACCACGCAATTTTGTAAGAACAAATTTGCGACCGCCGGGTTATCCGCACATAATTGCCAAAGGCAATTATGTGCCCCGGAATTGCCGCGGGCCGCCCCGCGCGGCGCGGGGATATACCGGCCGCATACTATACCGCGAAGAGGTTTTCGTATATGAATAGTTATGCGCCATTTTTTTGAATTTGCCGTAGATACAAAAAAGATGTTGACAGGATGAAAATATGTATATAAAATTAACAGAATAGAGCTGTTTAGAAACCCCACAGCTTAGGGAACGGTTTTAATATAAAAACAGCCGAATTTGCCGCCATCTTGCGGCAAATTCGCCAGACTTGTGAGAGAACCGGAAGGTTATCGAACAAGTCTAATATCAATGGAGGACATGATGGAACAGTATAATTTTTCACTTTTGGCAAAATATAATAAAGCGGCCAATGAGAAAATGAATAACATAGTAAAAACAATTTCCGAAGAAGAATGGAATAAGCCTTTTAAGGGATATTTTAAATCAATCCATGAATTATGTTCGCATATTTTTATAGCTGATTATAATTGGCTAAATCGATTTAAAAAATTAAGAAAATTTGACAGCCTGGATGAAAATTATTTTAATAAAAAATATAGTTTTCAAGAAACATTATTTCTAACAATAGATGAATATATATCAAAAAGGACTGAATTAGATACTATTATTATAAGTTTTATAAAAGAAATAACGGTTGAAGATATAAATAAAATACTGGAATATAAAAACACAGAGGAAAAAACATTTGAAAAAAGAATGGAAGGATTGATCATGCACATGTTTAATCATGAAGCACACCATAGGGCAATGATTTCAGTATATTTGGAAATGATAGGAAAAGAAAACGATTATAATAATATATTGCCACTGATATAGAAAAATAATAAATAGAGCCGTTCAGAAACCCCGCGGCTTCGGGAATAGTTTCGATATAAATGAAGCCCATCCCCGCGTCGTATAACGAGGCTGCCGGATTAATCAATTTTACCGATTCCTGCCTGGATCGGTTTCACAGGACTTTACAAAGCCTTTATCATAGGATAAACTCTGGAATGAGGGGTAAAAATGGCTTATTATTCCATAGAACTATGCGCCGGAGCCGGCGGACAGGCTTTAGGGCTGGAAAAAGCCGGTTTTGAACATATCGAATTACTGGAAATCGACCACAATGCCTGTAATACGCTCTGTTTTAACCGTCCTCAATGGCAAGTCGTGGAAGGGGATATAAGGGATTATTCTCCAAAACCAGCGGTGGAAATTGACCTTTTGGCGGGAGGGGTGCCGTGTCCGCCTTTTTCCATGGCGGGAAAACAGCTCGGTTCAAAAGACGAGCGGGACTTGTTCCCCGAAGCCTTACGGCTTGTCTCGGAACTACAACCCAAAGCCGTGATGCTGGAAAATGTCCGCGGGCTATTAGATACTATTTTTGATGAATACCGCACTGAAATTATCAGGCAGTTGGAAAATTTAGGATATACTGCTGATTGGCGATTATTAAACGCTTCGGATTATGGCGTTTCGCAATTACGCCCACGGGTAGTTTTTGTGGCGTTAAAAAAGGAACTTGCGCCGTTTTATTTTTGGCCAAATGTATCAGAAACAACGCCGCCAACTGTCGGGGAATTATTATATAATTTAATAGCAAAAAATGGATGGAAAGGCGCAAAGCAATGGAAAAAAATAGCCTGCGATATTGCGCCGACACTAGTCGGGGGAAGTAAAAAACACGGAGGCCCGGATTTAGGACCGACACGGGCTAGAAAGGCATGGGCATCTTTGGGTGTAGACGGCTTGGGAATTGCCAATGACGCGCCAGAAAAAGATTTTGAAGGTTTACCGCGTTTGACCGTGGAAATGGTTGCGCGTATTCAGGGTTTCCCGCCGGATTGGATTTTTACCGGCAACAAAACAAATAAATACCGTCAAATTGGGAATGCTTTTCCTCCACCTGTTGCGGAAGCTGTTGGATTGCAAATAAAACAGGCGCTTGAATTATATGCCGCGTTTATTGAACATAAATTACCAAAAAGAAAATTTGCATAATGTCAAAAAAAGGTGAAAATGCAAAGGACAAACTGCGCGCTTACTTTCTCTCACATCTTGGACAGGTGTTAGGATCTTACGAACTACGGGAAGTAACTGGCGGGCAAACCGAATGGGCGCGGCGCGTCCGTGAATTGCGTGACGAGGAAGGTTATCGCATTTTAACCCACCATGACCGGAGCGAACTGAAGCCCGGCGAGTATATTCTTGAAGACCCCAAGCCGCAGCCCGCTTTTTCCCGTGACATTTCCGCAGAGACTCGAGCCCAAGTTCTTGACCGGAATGGCTACACCTGCCAAATGTGTGGGGTCGCCGCCGGAGACCCTGACCCGCTTCACATAGGCCGGAAAATCAGGCTTCAAATCGGTCACATCATAGATAAAACAATGGGCGGAACTGACGAGCCATCAAACCTTCGCGCCCTTTGTTCAAACTGCAATGAAGGAGCCTCAAACATTACGTTAATGCGCCCTGATCTCAAAAAACTTTTGATAGAAGTCCGCCGTGCTACAATCGGCGACCAACTGGAAATTCTGAAATGGCTTACACAAAAGTTTCCAGAGCAAACAAAGGATATAATAAATAGATGCCGTGTACAAAAGCCGGAGAGCCGATAACAGGCCGTCTTCGGCTTTGTTCTGAGCTGTCACGCGCCAGGGATTGAAGCGGAAAGCCCACAGGCCCGCCGTAGGCGGGCCGAGGACTTGGAGCGGAAAGCCCGGCCCCGCCGGAACGGCGGGGAGGCGCCCCGGGCATCTTGACGCGTTGTAGCATGTAGGTTATCATACAACCACGCATGAAGCAGAAGGCCGTTTTAACGCCGGTGCGGCGCAGCCGTGTCCGCGATCAGGTGTTTGATCAGTTTCAGGAACAGGTTATCAAGGGTGTCTGGAAGCCGGGGGAAAAGCTGCCGTCGGAGAATGAGCTTGCCGCTTCCCTTGGGGTAAGCAGGGTTTCCATTCGGGAGGGGCTGCAAAGGCTGGTGACGCTTGGGCTTTTGGAGACGCGGCATGGGGAGGGCACTTTTGTTAAGGAGATTACCCCGGATCTGTATTTGAACGCGCTTTTTCCCGCGCTGGTTCTGGAGCATACCAGCGCTTTTCATGTTCTTGAGTATCGCAGATCCATGGATACGGGGGCCGTGGCGCTTGCTGTGCAACGGGCAACCGGCGCGGATATTGCCGAGCTGGAACGCATTCTGAATGTCATGAAGGGCTGTTCTTCGGATCCCGGCCGTTTTGCCGAGGCGGATCTGGACTTTCATCTTGCGGTAGCCAAGGCCGCGAAAAATCCGATTTTTATCAAGGTGAACAGTATTATTAAAAGTACGCTTTCGGCATCGATGACAGGCATTGTTCAGGCACTGGGGCCCCGTGACGGCCTTTTGTACCATAAAAAAATTCTTGACGCGATCAGGGCGCGGGATACGAAGGAGGCTGTCCGCCTGATGGATGAACATGTTGTCAGAACCATCGAACGGCTTCAGGCCGGGCGGGGAAAGCCATAAAAACGTTCTGTAACGGCGGTCTGGCCGCCGTAAAAATACCCAAATGGGGGAGGTAAGGAAATGACAGATACAGGTACTATTACGTCGCTGAAAAAAACCGCTCTCCAGCTCCGCCGGAATCTTCTTGAAATGCTCGGTGTTGGGAAGGTCGGGCACCTGGGAGGCTCAAGTTCCCTGGCTGAGATCGTGGCGGCCCTTTACTTTCATAAGATGAAGGTAAACAGGAATAATCCAAAGGACGAAAACCGGGATCGTTTTCTTTTGAGCAAGGGGCACGCGGTGCTTATTCAGTACGCGGCGCTTGCGGAGTTGGGGTATTTCCCCAAATCGGAGTTCGCGAAGGTTAAAAGCCTGGCGGGAACTTTGCAGGGGCATCCTGATATGAAAATCCCTGGTATCGAGGCTGTAACCGGCTCCCTAGGGCAGGGGCTTTCTATTGGTGTTGGCATGGCCCTGGCGCTCCGGCTGGATAAGAAGCCTAACCGCGTGTATGTGATTATGGGCGACGGGGAGCTTTCCGAGGGTCAGCTTTGGGAGGCGGCGATGGCGGCCTGGAAGTTCAAGGTTGATAACCTGACGGGCATCGTTGACTGTAACAAGCTTCAGGCTACAGGCCCCACGAGCGAGATTTTCGAGATTCCCGATATTGAGAAAAAATGGAAAGCCTTTGGCTGGAACGTTATTAAGATAAATGGCCACAAAATGGAGGAAATTGTCGCGGCTCTGGACGCGGCGGGAAAGGTCAGGGGAGTTCCCACGGTTATTATCGCGAATACCGTTAAGGGGAAGGGTTTTTCCTTTGCCGAGGGTAAGGCGGCTTTTCATAACGGCAGCCTGACGGAAGAGCAGTTCAGGCAGGCTCAGGCGGATTTTGATGCCGCGGCTCTTGCCATTGAGAAAGAGGCGGCAAAATCCGCTGTGAAAAAACCGGCTGTGAAGAAGGCGGCAGAAAAGAAGCCCGCGGCGAAGAAACCGGCGCTAAAAAAAGCGGCGGAGAAAAAACCGATCAAAAAGCCTGTCGCGAAAAAAACCGCTGTAAAGAAACCGTCGCCGAAAAAAACAGCCGCGAAGAAGAGGGGGTAAGTCATGTCGATTAATCTGAATACAAAAAGCCTGCGGGAAGCCTACGGGCTGGCCCTTGTTGAATTGGGGAAAAAAGATAAAAACGTGGTCGCTCTTGAGGCGGATTTGGGTAATTCAACGCGTTCGGTTCTGTTCCGGGCGGAATTTCCTGATCGCCACTTTGAAATGGGAATCGCGGAGCAGAATATGGCTTCCACTTCGGCGGGGCTTGCCCTGGCGGGAAAGATTCCTTTTATGAGTACCTTTGCCGTGTTTGCTTCGGGCCGGGCTTTTGATCAGCTGCGTAACTCGATCTGTATTCCTAAATTAAAAGTGCGGGTTTGCGGATCTTCGGCGGGGCTTTCGGATTTCGGTGATGGGAAGACCCACCAGAGCGTTGAGGATATTGCCATTATGCGTGCCCTGCCGAATATGACGGTTCTGGCGCCTGTGGACGCGGTGGAAGTTGTCAAAATGATGGAACGCATTAATGAAATAGACGGGCCTGTGTATATCCGCATTAACAGGAACGACCTGCCGACACTGACCCCGGAGGCCGGGGACTGGACGCCGGGAAAACTCTGGACTGTGCGGGAGGGAAGCGACGCCGTGGTTTTCGCGAGCGGGGTTATGGCTTCAAAAGCCCTTGAAGCGGCCCAGGTGCTTTCCGGGGAGGGGATAAGCGTCAGGGTTATCAACGCGAGTACTATAAAGCCTATGAATGCTTCGGCTGTTATTCAGGCCGCTTCGGGCGTGAAGGGTATTGTTACGGCGGAGGAGAGCAATATTTCAGGCGGGTTTGGATCCGCGATTCTGGAAGTTCTGCGGGCGGAAAGGCACGGGCCGGTGGAGTTTGTGGGTATACAGGACTGCTTTGGCGTTTCGGCGAAGAATTACGATGAGCTTCTGGAAAGGTACGGCCTTACGGCATACGCGATAGCGCAGGCGGTAAGGAAGGTTGTCAAAGCCGCCGGGGGCGTTGCGGGGGCTTGAACGGGCTGTCTTTTGCCCTCGCGGAGGGGGCTGGTCGCAATTTTGCTATGCAAAATTGCTGCCCGCCGCTGGGCGCGCGCAAGGGATTGCAGCGGAAAGCCCACAGGATTTGCATTGGCAAATCCGAGGACTTGGAGCGGAAAGCCCGGTTTTTTGCGGCGTTAGCCGCAAAAAATGCGCACATATTTTCTTAACTTGTTGGCAGGGGAGACTTCTCCTTTCTGATTTGATCATAGTTACAAAAATAAAATATTTGGAGGTTGAAAGATGAAGATTGGTTTTGTTGGTTTGGGAATCATGGGTAAGCCTATGGCAAAGAATCTTTTGAAGGCGGGTTATAAGATTGTGGCGTTTGATGTGGTGACGCCGGCTTTGGACGAGGTTGTGAGCGCGGGTGCGGAGCGGGGGAGTTCGCCTGCGGATGTCGCGGCGAAGGCGGAGGGTATTGTTATTACTATGCTGCCGAACTCTCCTCATGTGAAGACGGTGTGTCTGGGCAAGGGTGGTATTATTGAGGGTGCGAAGAGCGGGACTCTTGTTGTGGATATGAGTTCGATTGCTCCTTTGGCTTCGCAGGAGGTCGCGAAGGCGTTGAAGGAGAAGGGTATCGATATGATTGACGCGCCTGTTTCGGGGGGCGAGCCGAAGGCTATAGACGGGTCGCTTGCTATTATGGTGGGCGGCAGTGAGGCGCATTTCGCGAAGGTGAAGGACATTCTTTTGAAGATGGGGGCGACGGCGGTTTTGTGTGGCGATATTGGGGCGGGGAATGTTACGAAGCTGGCGAACCAGATTTGTGTGGCTTTGAATATCGCGGGTATGTCCGAGGCTTATGTGCTGGCGACAAAGGCGGGGGTTGATCCGCAGAAGGTTTTTGACGCGATTAAGGGCGGTTTGGCGGGGAGTACGGTTTTGAATGCGAAGTCCCCGATGGTTCTGGAGGGTAACTACAAGCCTGGTTTCCGTATTGAGCTGCATATTAAGGATTTGCAGAACGCTTTGGATACGGCGCACGAGCTGGGTATTCCGATTCCTCTTACCGCTGGCGTTATGGAAATGTTTCAGGCTCTTAAGGTGGATGGGAAGGCAAAGGATGACCACGGCGGGCTTATTCAGTTCTATGAGAAAGCGGCGGGGATCAAGGTCCGCCGGAAATGAAGCTGAAAGGGAAAGTCGCCCTGATAACCGGGGCGGCTCAGGGCATTGGCGAGCGGATAGCGCGCCTTTTTGCCGCTGAGGGGGCTGTGGTTTTTATTTGCGACCTCCAGGCTGAAGAGGGGCGGAAGGCCGCTTCGGAGATCGAAAAGGCTGGCGGCAGGGCGTATTTCCAGACTTTGAATGTTACTGATGAGGAGAGCTGGAAGGCGGCTTTTGAGGCGCTTGTAAAGACCTGCGGGCGGCTGGATATTCTGGTGAACAACGCGGGGATCAATATCCGTGAACCTATTGAGGAAATGAAGGTTGAGAACTTTGACAAAATGCTGGCGGTCAATGTGAAGGGGCCGTTTATTGGCATCAAGCACGCGATCGCGCTTCTTCGCAAGGGAGGCGGGGGGAGCATTATCAACATGTCCAGCATCTGCGGTCTTGTAGGCCACAAGTTTACTACCGAGGCGTACACCATTACCAAGGGGGCGCTGACGCTGATGACAAAGACCGTAGGGGTGCGTTACGCGAAAGACAATATCCGCTGTAACTCGATTCATCCCAGTACGGTCTATACGCCTCTTGTTGAGGAGATGTTTAAGGATCCGGAGAAAAAGGCGCAGCGGTTTGGCGAGATTCCTTTGGGGCGGCTTGCGACAGCGGATGATGTGGCGCGCGCGGCTTTGTTTCTTGCTTCCGATGATGCCGCGTTTTTGAATGGCGTCGCCCTTCCTGTTGACGGCGGCCTTACGGCGTATTAAATGGCGGTGCGCGACTATCCCTGTCTGCGTTTGAAACCGGGCAGGGAGTTTCCTCTTCTGGCGGGCCACCCCTGGATTTTCGGGGGTGGTGTCGCTTCGTTTCCCGCGGGCTGCGGGGCCGGGGCTGTTGTCCAGGTGCTGTCTTCGGATGGCGGATTTCTGGGTGTTGGAACTTTTCATCCGGCGAATACGATACGCGTGCGTATGTTTTCGCGGAAGCAGGAGGCTTTGGACAGGAATTTTTTTTCGCGCCGCTTTTCCCTGCTTCTTGCGCAAAAAAGGCGCTGGCTGCCGCCGGACACGGAGGGGTTTCGCCTTGTTCACGCGGACGCGGATTACCTGCCCGGCCTGGTGGTGGATCTGTATGGCGGAACAGCGGTTTTTCAGGTTCATACCGCGGGAATGGATGCCTGCCGGAAGACGCTGGTGGAAGTTCTGTGCGATCCCTCGGGGCCTGTGAAGGCCGGCTGTGTTGTGGAGCGTTCCGACGTGGAGGCCCGGCGGCAGGATGGTTTAAAGCCGCGGCCCGCTGAGGTGCATCATGGTGAGGTAACGGGGCCTGTGCTTTTCCGCGAGGGTGGTCTTTCTGTATACGCGGATGTTCTTGCGGGGCAGAAAACGGGGTTCTTTCTTGATCAGCGGGAGACACGTTTACGCCTGAAGAGCCTCGCGGCGGGGCGGCGGGTGGTGAATCTTTTTAGTTATTCCTGTTCCTTTGGTCTTGCCGCTATGGCTGGCGGGGCGCGGGAGGTTTTGAATGTTGATACTTCGTCCGCCGCTCTTGATCTGGGCAGACGGGTTTTTTCGGAAAACGGCTATGCGGAGGATATAAAATCCGGCCGCGTCCGCTTCGAGGCGGCGGATGTTTTTGACTACCTCGAGACGAAAAAGGAAGAGCTTCGCGCTTTCCTCGCGGGAGGTCTTCTTGTCTGCGATCCGCCCGCTTTCGCGAAATCCGCCGCGCATCTTGAACAGGCGAAAAAAGCATATACGGGTCTTGCCCGACTGTGTTTTGAGCTTCTGGCGCCGGGGGCTGTTTTTATTACAAGTTCCTGTTCGGGGGTTCTTCCGGACGCTGAGTTTGCGGCTGTCCTTCGTGTTGCCGCGGGAAGAACCGGGAAGAAGGTCCGCGTTTTATCGGCCTTTGGCCAGCCTTTTGACCATACCACCCTGCTTGCATTTCCCGAAGGGCCGTATTTGAAAGGCCGAGTGATGGAAATTATAGAGGATTAGGTAGAGGCGGGTATATTTTTTAAGGGCGCCTTCCGCCCCTTCGGGGCGGACCGGGCTTTCCGCTCCAAGTCCTCGGAAGCGCCGATGCGCTTCCTGTGGGCTTTCCGCTGCAATCCCTGGCGCGAGCGCCAGCGGCGGACAAGCGAATTAAATTCGCTTGTCCAGCCATGCCGCAAGGGCGGGAGTTGGAGAAAAATATGAAATATTTCAAAGGGCTACATCGAAAACCTGTTTTAATTCTATTTATGTTCTTTTTTGGCCTTACTACTTGCGGAAGAGAAGAGGTCAAGGAAATAAAAGATTCTATTTCCGAAAAAATCGCGATCGAATTTATGGAAAATATTTTTGACATGTTGAAGGCAATGGATAACTTAACTGAACAGATGCTTGCCAATACAAAAGAAATTAATGAGTTAAAAAAACGGATCGAGCAACTTGAATCGTCTTTGGGTAAATAATGGACAATCAGCATAAAAATTATCCAAACCGGATTCATCAAACTTCTATGCCGGTTTTGGCTGATCCGGGGATGGGGAATATGTGCTGCGGGATCATAAGGCGTAGAAGCAAAATACGATTTTGCGCATAAAGCTGATAAATGACAGGACTTAGTTTTCTTTTACATAAGCCGGTATTGGAAGAAGGGATTACGATGATTCAGAAAATAAAAATTTTTATGCTGATTATCATTCTTGCAGGATGCGTTTCAATAGAAGATGAACCAGTCAGTGATTATGAGAAAAAAATTGATTACTACAGTCAGATAATCAGTATTAATCCGCAGAACGCAAAAGCCTATGATGAACGGGGAGAACTGTATTATCAAACAGGCCGGTATCAGGATGCTATTAATGATTTTACTGAAGCAATTAAGCTTGAACCGGAAAATGCCTTTATGTATTACATCAAAAGAGGGTATATCTATGAGGACCTGGGTCAATATCAGGAGGCGGTTGATGATGTGAACAGGGCAATTGAACTCAACCCGGAATCCGCGGAGGCTTACAGCAACCGGGGCGCTACATATTATCATTGGGGAAAGCACAGTGAAGCTATCGATGATTTTAACCGGGCGCTCAAACTCAACCCGGAATCCGCGGGGGCTTACAGCAACCGGGGCACTGCATATTATCATTGGGGAAAGCACAGTGAAGCTATCGACGATTTTAACCGGGCGCTCAAACTTAACCCGAATGATGCGGTTTTTTTGACCAACCGCGGTACTGTATACTATGATACAGGCCGTTATCAGGAAGCCCTTGATGATTTCAATGAATCCCTGAGAATTGATCCTGCATATATCAGGGTTTACAGAAAACGCGGAAATACATATCAGGCTATGGCGGAACAAACACCTTCCCTGCGGGAAGAATATTTGAGAAGGGCAAACGATGATTTTAATCAGGCAGAATTTCATGAGACGGAAACAAACGGTAAATGATGGTAAGCGCCGCATGGTATACCGTTTTTTCATATTAGCAGCAGTATTCTTGACGGGCTGTTCCTCTTTCTATACATGGCGGGGTAACTACCGGAATTTATCGGGGGATTATGTCAGTGCCCTTGATGACTACAACGAGGCGATTGAGCGGAATCCGCAAAACAGCAGCGCTTATAACAGCCGCGCGGCAGTGTATTATATTGCGGGAAGGTACGATGATGCGCTGCGGGATATCAACCGCGCAATAGAGATTGATCCGTCTCAGGGTATTTATTACAATAACCGGGCCGGCGTCTACTATGAGTTCGGGGAATACCGGCAGTGTCTTGAAGCCCTTGATGTTGCGCTTAAACTTTCTCCTGACTATGTTAGAGCGTATTTAAATCGTGCCCGTCTCTATTTTGAGATGAAAGAATACGAAGCGGCGCTTAATGATTGTACTAAAGCAATAGAACTTGATTCCTGTTCCGCCGAAGCCTACCGTATGCGGGGCCATTGCTACAGGCAGTTGGCGCGGCAGGTATCTGATGATTTGTTGAATAGTGAATATTTGCAAAAAGCGCAGACTGATAGCGAAACAGCCGCAAACCTAGTCAGAGAGGATCCCAAAGGGCAGGAGAAGCGCGAACGCCGTATTTCATTTTAACTGCGGCAGGAAGAAAAGTTTTTGACATTTTCCGGCTATCTAAATCCTGTGCCGACAGTTTTGTTAGGCGAAGTAACCAGCATTTATACATTTTTTATTCTACACAAAGCTTTTTTTTACGCGATTCCCCCCTGCGCTCCAGCCTCCTCACCGTGCGTACACGGCTGAGTGTCTTCCGCTACACCCCCACTTCTGGTTTTCGGGCGCTCACCGCACCCGCGGAATGCGCCCGGATTCTGAATTGCAACTAGGGTTTTAAACAGGCCCTTAATTCCTACAGTTCCCCCTTATACGGTACGATGCTCAAATTGATGCGCTCATTAATGGCGGAACCGTCTTCGATGGTTGCGTTTCCGTTCCAGCCCCTGCCCAGGAAGCCGCTGCTCCAGGCGCTGCCGGCGGCGCCGGCAGCCGCGGGACCGTAACCGCCGCTTGCCCCGGAAGGTATTCTGATGGTAACGGATTTGTCAGTTTCAATCTCGCCGAACAGCGATGTTCCCAGCGTGGGAACCGCCGCGCCCAGAGTAACCACCAGAGCCGTGCCGCCGGTAGAGCCGAAGGCGCACGCGCCGATGGTTTCTGCCAGGGGGATATTCACCGTTTCCAGGGCAGTACAGCCGTAGAAGACATGATTACCGATGCCTGCGGCCAGGGGAAGGCTCACCGTTTCCAGCGCGCTACAGCCAAAGAAGACGCTATTGCCGATGTTTGCCGCCCTGGGGAGTTCCACCGTTTCCAGAGTGTCACAATGGGAGAAGGCGCTATCGCCGATGTTTACCGCCTCAGGAAGCTCCACCGTTTTCAGGGCGGTACAGTCAGAGAAGGCGTAATTATCGATAGTTACCGCCCTGGGAAGTTCCACTGTTTCCAGGGCGCTACAGAAAGCGAAAGAAAAAACACCGGTATTTACCGCTTTGGGGAGGCTTATCGTTTCAAGGACGGTACAGTCCTCGAAGGCGGCATCGCCGATACGTTCCGCCCTGGGGAGGCTCAGCGTTTTCAGAGCGCAGCCGTAGAAGGCTCTCCTGCCGATGTCTGCCGCGTTAGGAATATTCACTGTTTCCAGAGCGCTACAAAGGAAGAAGGCGGAATCGCTGATGCTTACCACGTTGGGAAGGCTCACCGTTTTCAGGGCGGTACAAAGATAGAAAGCGTTCGTGCCGACGCTTGTTATTGAGCTAATGCTTACCGATCCGCTGGCTGAGGGATAGGCGAGAAGCGTCGTGCCGCCCTTGTCCAGCAGCATCCCCTTTTCGGCCCGGTAGCGGGGGTTAGCGGGATCGGCGGAGATTTCGGTTAAACTGCTACAGCCCGCGAAGGCGGTATCGCTGATGCTGCTGAGCGCCGCGGGAATGCTGACCCTTCGCAGAGTGGCGCAATAGTTGAAGGCATAGCCGCCGATGCTGCTTACTAACGGGGGAATGTCCACCGCTTCCAGTGCGGCGCAGCCGGAAAAGGCGTACATACCGATACTTTCCGCCCTAGGGAATTCCACTGTGGTCAGGGCGGAACATTTTTCAAAGACGCAATTTCCGATGTCTGCCGCGCTGGGGAGGTTCACTGTTTTCAGGGCTTCGCACAAGAGGAAGGCGTAATCATCGATACGTACCGCGCTTGGGAGGCTTATCGTTTCCAGAGCGTCACATCTGACGAAGGCCCGGCCG
>JAISAF010000052.1 GCA_031266855.1 Spirochaetales bacterium | reverse complement strand
TAAACGGGGTCAGTTTTCTGCCCCAGACTTTGCAACAACCGGCAGCTGTTCTTTTCCGAACACCTGCATTATACCGGACAACCGCATGGTTTATCATAGCTTCGAATAAGTTAAAGAAGTATAAGAGATGAAATATTTGAGCCATCCTTCTTCGGTTATCCGGCTTCGCGGCGGCTTTTTTCTTCAAAGCCGCTTTTAATGGAATAAATACTTGACAAACAAATCAAAATGGGACAGAATCAACTATGGAAACATTAAAGGATATAAAGGAAGGGGATATTTTTTATATTCCATTCAATAAAAAGTATTATTTTATGCAGATAATACATATTACTAAAGACCTTCCTCCGCCTTATGATGTTGATTATAAATACGGTTATTTTATAATACTGTTCGAGAAATCATTTAACGAATTACCAGAAACAATAGAAGATCTGGATTTAATGAACATTTATAAAATAAAATACAAACCAAAGGATACAATTCTGTTTATAAGCCATTGGGACATAGCGCCGGAAATTAAACTGAATTCCGATATGGATAATTATAAAAAATACTCAAAATATGGAGTTAAATATTTTGGGAATGCAAAAATTTCAAAAGAATTTAATCCTAAAATAGATACGGGCTTTATATTGCCGGCGAAATATAAAGCAAATGATGACGGAATAAGAATTTCACATACACCCGTGGACATTAGCTGGATATTCTATAGGCTTGAGGAGGATGAAAAAAACAGAAATAAAAGATTTAAGGGAATAAAGGTAAAATATTTTAAGAAATGGCTGGAAATAATTGAACCTGAAATAATAATAAAAATTGAAAATATTATTCAAAAATATGAAAATGCCAATGAAAATATAAGCAGGGAATTAAGGAAATGTATAAACGCGATAAATAAATTAAATGAAAAAAATAATTTTATAATGACAATAGAGGCCGAAGATATTTACGATTTACTGGAAGAACTATCAAAAAAACATGGGATTAAAGATTTTGAAAAAACAATAGAAGACAACAGGGAATGGTAAAATTAAAGGCCGGGATAGCCGGGGAATTGAGAAACTGGAGAGTTCGTACCTTGGCCCGCTTATGTTCGCGTGCGCCTTCATCGCCTTCCGCAAAGCATTTATTATTTAGGGACAAGCCCTAAGTCGAAGAAAAAAGATCTAAAACACTTCATTTTGTATACCTCTTTTGCTTCTTCGTCCTTGCCCGTCTTCGCCCGTGCCCGTCCTCGCCCGTGCCAGTCTTCGGCTTCGCGGTTTAAAAATCCTGCCGGACAGGTTTAGCGGTATAATTTATATAATTTTGCCTTTGTCCCGCCAGCCGCTATGCCGGTTCCGCAATTTGTAAATTCCACCGCTGTCGCTTTTTCGTGTTTTACCGCTTTTTCAAATCCGTTTTCCATATCCAGTATATATATTTCATCAAGTCCAATAAATGCCAGCCTCCCGTCATTGCTCCATACAATTGAACCAAAATCATAAAATACATCTTTTACTTTAAAATTTTCCTTTATTAATCTCACGGTTTTCGTATCTGTATTATAAACATATACTTTTGCTTCACGTACAATAGTATTATTTTCAGTACCGGCATAAAACGATGTCATTATTGCCAAATTATTTTTGTATAAAGACAATCCGCTTATCCGGGGGTTTGTCTGGCCGTTTATTTGATATGGATTCCGTTCTTCCGTAAAATCCATTCTTCTGTGGGTGTTTTCCTTAATATTATATTCAGAAATAAACCCAATCAGGCTGTTATCGGCGCCCAGTAATTTCCTTGACGCTCCAGTTTCAGAAGAGGCGATATAGATAATGCCCTTATGTTTCCCGCTGTTTATCAAGGTGAATATATGATTTTCCATAGAAAAACATTTTCTATATGATTTTTCGTTTAAATTGTAATAATAAATATTTCCATCCCATGTTCCAAAAATTAAATTCTGGTCGTCATTTGTAAATACCGGATTACAGCATTCTTCCATAATGACAAACTCATCAATACAGTTCATGGTATCAATTTGATATATTCTAAAAATACTTTCCCCATAAGTACAGCCGCCGCGAAAAACAAATTTATCACCAGTATTTGAGATAGTTATATTTTTTATACAGAAAAGCCCTGGATGAAATTTACTTTCTTTTACTTGCCTTTCAATGTCCCAAATCTCTATTTGTATATTTTGGGGCGAAAGTAATTTATTTGAATTCGGTAAAAACGCATGCCAGAATCCATTACCCAATCTAAATGTTTTATTTATCATAGATATTTTATATCAGACTTGTTCGATAACCTCCCGGTTTTCTCAAGTTTACCGCAAAATGGCGGCAAATTCCGTCGTTTTGCATCGTAACCGCGGAGTTTCCGAACAGCCTCTCCCTATTATTTTATTTATCCCGCAATATCCGCTCTTAATGGCCCTTTCTCAAAATTTCCGCTAACTACTATACTGTGCCCCCAAAATATTTCACCATCATCAAAATACACTTCAAATTTGTTCTTTAATGAGATGTTTATGCTTTCCGCTTTTATTTTCTTTATAAATTCATCCGCGGTAATTTCCTCTTCATCTTCTTCCAGCCAGCTTGTATTTTTCAATTTTGCCAGTTTATTTGCCGCGAATTCCTTTATTCTTCTGTCCCACATCTCCTGTTCCCTGATAAATTCATTTGCCGCGATAAATACCTTATCAAGCATTTCCCCGGTATATTTTGTTATTGCCATTTTTATTCTTTTATTATTCCATTTTATTTTTCCAGTATACTCATCAAACCTTTTATCCAATACAAATTTTCCCAATGTTTTATCTTTATAAATTACTGGTTTGGTCTGTTCCTTTAATATGTTTTCCAATTCATTGTCTATAATGCCCTTTCCGGTAATTTCAACCAGCAGAAATTTATTTTCCTTTTGCCTGACTTTTACTGAACAAATAGTATCCGGCAATATTTTCCCCCTGAGTTCGTTTAAATATTCCATATCGGCTTTTGTTCTTAAAAAATACCGTTCCCCGCATATATTTTTATCATTAATGAGTTTCCATGCCGTTATATCTATTGACGCTTCCCATAATTCCTCGCCGGGGCCTTTCGCGCCTCCAAATGCCGAAGAACCCGTAACTATTTGTATTTCCATTATTTTTTTATCAAATTTGGCGTTGAATTCTTTAATCTCATTATTCATTTTCATAACTTTTTCCCCTTTTTGAAAAAAATATCATGTTTAATATTTTTTTGTCAAGCGCTTGCCAGTCAGCAATTCCTGATAGCGAAAACCACGCGCCTGATTGCCGTGAGGCAATTCCGGGACCTGGTTCTGGTCTGCCGCTGCTTCGCGCCTGGTGATAGCCCACGCAATTTGCGGGGGGCAAATTGCGTGTAACGGACAGGCCCGCGCCCCTGTGTATGCGGAACGCATACACAGGGGCGCGTTGGCGCTGGTGCGCGCGCCAGGGCATTGGAGCGGAAAGCCCACAGGAAGCGCATTGGCGCTTCCGAGGACTTGCAGCGGAAAGCCCGGTTTTTTTGCCCGCCCGCGGACAAAAAAAAGGCGCTATTATAATTACGGGCTACTTGACATAAACACGCTGTTTCTCTATAAAGATACATGGTTTCTATGAATAGAAACA
Source organism: Spirochaetales bacterium (assembly GCA_031266855.1). GTDB lineage: Bacteria > Spirochaetota > Spirochaetia > DTKZ01 > DTKZ01 > JAISAF01. Next base: position 4,329 of record JAISAF010000052.1, on the reverse strand, counting down.
AGGAGAATTACAGGGCATGATTAAAGAGGCAATCATCAGGGCGGCTGCCAGGGAAAATCTTGGGTACGAGACCGCGCGGGAAGTTATGGACGAGATCATGGGGGGCAGGACGAGCGAAATCCAGATGGCGGCTTTTCTTACCGCTATGGCGGTGAAGGGCGAGACAATCGAGGAGATTTCGGGGAGCGCGGCGGGAATGCGAAAGCACTGCATACGGATTCTTCATGATATGGATGTGCTGGAGATTGTTGGTACGGGGGGCGACAGGTCGAACTCGTTTAATATTTCCACTACTTCGGCGCTGGTTATTTCGGCGGCGGGTATTCCTGTGGCAAAGCATGGGAACCGCGCCGCTTCCAGTAAGTCCGGAGCCGCGGATGTGCTGGAGAGTCTTGGGGTAAATATCGCTGCGCCGCCGCAGAAGAGTCTTCATCTGCTCAAGACTATTGGCTTGTGTTTTCTTTTTGCCCAGAATTACCACCTTTCGATGAAGTACGTGGCTCCGGTTCGCAGGGAGCTTGGGATCAGGACTATTTTCAATATTCTTGGCCCTCTGGTAAATCCGGCGGGGGCGAACATGGAGCTTTTGGGCGTATACAGCCAGGAGCTTGTGGAGCCGCTTGCCCAGGTACTGCTTAATCTGGGGGTCAAAAGCGGCATGGTCGTCTTTGGTCAGGACGGGCTTGATGAGATTTCATTAAGCGCCCCTACTACGGTGTGCGAACTTTCGGCTACGGGCGGCCTGCATACCTATACAATCGCTCCTGAAGATTTCGGTTTTACGCGCTGTAAAAAGGAAGACCTCGCGGGTGGCAGCCCCCTGGAAAACGCGGGGATTACCAGGGACATTCTGGCTGGAACGAAGGGGCCGAAACGGGAGGCGGTTCTGCTGAACTGCGGGGCGGCGATTCACATTGCCCGGCCGGAGCTTTCCGTGCGGGAGGGGATCGCTCTGGCGGCTGGTGTTATCGATTCCGGCAAGGCCCTTGCCCAGTTGGAACAGTTTATCGAACTTTCCAAATGAGGACGCCCTTGAAAACTCCCCGGATACTGGACGAAATCGCCGCGAGTACCAGGCTCAGGGTAGCGGCGGCAAAGGAAAGGCTGGAGCCGCGGATTCTGTACAGGCAGGCGCGAGAGAAGGCGGCGTTACAGGCGGCGGCTTCCGGCTTCGGGTCCGGCTTCGCGGCGGCTCTGCGCAAGCCGGGCTTGTCGTTTATTTGCGAGGTAAAACGGGCTTCTCCCTCAAAAGGGATTATCGCCGCGGGGGATAATTTTCCTTTTCTGGATATAGCCCGCGCCTACGAAGAGGCGGGGGCCGACGCGGTTTCCGTCCTTACCGAGCCTAAGTATTTTCTGGGGGAGGATCGCTACCTTGCGGAAATCGCGGCGGCGGTGAAGCTGCCGCTTTTGCGGAAGGACTTCATTATCGACCCATACCAGATTTACGAAGCGAAGGTTCTGGGGGCACAGGCGGTACTTCTTATTTGCGCCCTGCTTGATCCGCCCGCCCTGTCCGCGTTTCTTTCCCTTGCCTCGGAGCTGGGGCTTGCGGCCCTTACCGAAGTGCATAACGGGGAGGAACTGGATATGGCCCTCGCCGCTGAACCTCAGGCGGGGATCATCGGTATTAACAACCGGAACCTGCAAACCTTCGAGGTCGATCTTGATATTACAGGCCGTCTCGCGCCCCGTATCCCGGAGGATCGCCTTGTGGTTTCCGAAAGCGGCGTTGCCTCGGCGGATGATGTGCGGCGGCTCGCGTCCTATGGCGTTGACGCGCTTCTGGTGGGGGAACACCTAATGCGGGCCGACGGCAGGAAGGCCCTGCTCGCGGAGCTGAAAGCGGCGGGAGGCGCATGAGGAAACAGTAATTCCTAGAGCCTGTCCAGGAACCCTTTTAAAGTTCGGAATTTGGGCGCCTTCCCAGCGCTTCGCGCTGGGAACCGGGCTTTCCGCTCCAATCTTTTTTACCGCTTCGCGGTAAAAAAGGATTTCCGCTACAATCCCTGGCGCGCGCACCAGCGGCGGACAGCAAAATTATAGGGAAAAGGGCGGCAGGCGCCAAATTTCTATCTTTCGACTTTTTCGACTTAGCGGTTAAAAAATTCCGCGGGCAAGGTTTCGATGCAAAAGGAGGCGTATGAAAATTAAGATTTGCGGCCTGTTCCGGGAAGAGGATATTGAGTACGCTAACCAGGCCCTGCCCGATTACGCTGGTTTCGTGTTCGCCCCGCGCAGCAGGCGTTTTATTGATCCGGAAAAGGCGGCGCGGCTGAGGGAAAAACTTGACCGTCGGATTATTCCGGTAGGGGTATTTGTCCGGGAAAAGCCTGAAGAAATCGCCGCCTTGTACCGTAACGGAATTATTGGCATGGCGCAGCTTCACGGGGGCGAGGATGGGGAGTATATCGCGCGGCTCAAGGAAATCTGCGGCGCGCCGCTTATCCTGGCCCGTAGCGCAGAGGGCGCGGGAGATTCGATGGATATGGGGGGCGCGGACTATATTCTTTTTGACAGCGGCGCGGGCGGCAGCGGGCAGAGTTTTGACTGGCGGCTTCTTGCGCGGGGGGCAGGGCTTTCAGGATGTCCTTTTTTTCTGGCTGGCGGCATAGACATCCGCAACATTGAAAAGGCGATGAGCTACAGGCCCTATGCGATCGACATTTCAAGCGGCGCGGAAAGCGGTGGCGTCAAAGACAGGGAAAAAATGATAGCGCTGGTAGAGAAAGCGAGGGCGTATATTTAGGCTCATAACCGCAAAGAAAAATTTACCGCGAAGCCGGAGAAGTGAAGAATGAAAAGTTTGCCCCGGCAAAATTGCGGCCGCCGGGTTGCGCGCCGCTAATTGCGTTTGCAATTAGCGGCCCCGGAATTGTCAAAGGCAATTTCGTGGCCTTATTCTGAGCAGCCGCCGCGCCAGGGATTGTAGCGGAAAGCCCACAGGAAGCGCATGGGCGCTTCCGAGGACTTGGAGCGGAAAGCCCGGTTTTTTTGAGCGGGCGGAGCGCGCTCAAAAAAAGGCGCCCAAATTCTTTTGTTGTGGAATAAACTTTATTGGCAGATAAAAAGGAGATACTTCATGAGCGTGGGCAGATTCGGAGGGTTCGGCGGGCAGTACATACCGGAAACCCTGATGAGTGAAATCATCAAACTGGAAGAGGCGTATACGCGGTATAAAAGCGATCCGGGGTTTGTGGCGGAGCTGGATGATTTACTGGAGAACTACGCGGGCAGGCCGTCGCGGCTGTATTACGCGCGGAAAATGAGCGACGAGCTGGGGGGGGCGAAGGTCTACCTGAAACGGGAAGATTTGAATCATACGGGTTCCCATAAGATCAACAATGTGCTGGGGCAGGCGCTTCTGGCGAAGAAAATGGGGAAGACCCGTATTATCGCTGAGACCGGGGCGGGTCAGCATGGAGTGGCCGCCGCTACCGCCGCCGCGCTGTTGGGGCTTGAGTGCGAGGTTTTTATGGGCCGGGAAGATACCGAGCGGCAGGCTCTGAATGTATACCGTATGGAACTTCTGGGCGCGGTGGTGCATCCGGTTACCTCCGGTACGCAGACTTTGAAGGACGCGGTAAATGAGACCATGCGGGAATGGGTAAGCAGGGTTCACGACACTCACTATGTTCTGGGTTCGGTTATGGGGCCTCATCCCTTTCCTACTATTGTGCGGGATTTCCAAAGCGTTATCGGCAGGGAAGCGCGGGAGCAGATTCTGGAAAAGGAGGGGAAACTTCCTTTGGCGGTAATTGCCTGTGTGGGCGGGGGCAGTAACGCGATGGGGCTTTTCTACCGCTTTATCGGGGATACAACGGTCCGGCTTATCGGATGCGAGGCCGCGGGCAGGGGAATTGATACGGATCAGCATGCCGCGACTTTAAGCCGGGGCAGGCCGGGTGTCTTTCATGGGATGAAGTCCTATTTCTGCCAGGACGCCGAGGGCCAGATAGCTCCGGTATACTCCATTTCCGCGGGCCTTGATTATCCGGGAATCGGGCCGGAGCACGCTATGCTGCGGGACACAGGCCGGGCGGAATACGTGGCGGTTAGCGACGAAGAGGCGGTGGATGCTTTTGAGTATCTTTCCCGCTGCGAGGGCATTATTCCCGCGGTGGAGAGCGCCCATGCCGTAGCCTGTGCGCGGCGTATCGTTCCTGGTATGCCAAAGAATGAAAGCGTAATTATTTGCCTGTCCGGCCGCGGGGACAAGGACGCGGCGGCGATTGCCCGCTACAGGGGGAAAAAGATTTATGAATAATACGGGATGTATAAATAGCGAGGGATGTATGAATAGGGGTAATTATGAATAGCACGGAACGT